>JBDTNV010000088.1:0-12599 GCA_039933555.1 Ignavibacteria bacterium | reverse complement strand
CAAAAAGGACAGCTTTGCGGGAAGCTGTCCTTTTAATTAAGCAGTAAGGATGTAATAAATTAACGTCTAAAATCTTAAAACGGAACTTCTTCATATTCCCTGTTCTGCAAATAAGCATACTCGGGAGTAATAATTCTTGGCTGCGGTTTAATTTCGGTGAGAACGGCTTCGTCACCTTCGAGCTCCGAGCGGTCAATTATGAGCAGTGACCTTGCGGGGTTTTCGTCAAGGTGAAGCAAAAAGCTCTCCGCCCAGCACTCCAATGCCTTACCAACATTTTTCCTGTGCGAATCATCCTTCGATGAATATATCTTATCCCATGAGCTGTCATCACACTCGCCGCCTTCATAGCTTACATAGCCCGTGTATATTTCAAAATAATCCTCGCCAATCGTAAATGAGCTGTAATCAAGTGAACCGCCCGGCAAATGTGTGTTTGCTGATATATCAATATAGCCGGTTATCTTCTTTATGGGATAGCTCTCAAGTGTATAGTAAGCTTTTACCAGTGTGTTGAACTTTGCCGGCGATACATTATATTTATCCGAGCGCATTATCAGCTCCTTTATCAGGTTCCTGCAGATATTTGATGCAACTACATCAGTTTGGTTTATTTTTATTGTGTTATTCATGATTATATGATTTATCTTTAAATTTTCGGTTATATTGATGAAACCCAGATACTTAAGACGAGAAAAAATACTGAAAGTACCAGCGTGAATGCCATCAGTCCGCGCTCTTTTTCCTCACGTCTTTCTTCCCTTAGATCCTCTACAAAATTCTTTAATGATACCATTTTAAATTCTCCTTTCTTAATTACTCTACAAATATATTCCACCGGAACCCTCTATGTGTATCATTGAATGATACTTTTTAAAAAACTATGAATTTGCAGATTTTAGCCGATTTTGCAGGAATTTGCTTCAACTCCCCGATGCCTGACTGCTGGTGCAGTTTATTAAGTCCACGAACTGGCCTGACAGTGAGAGGAAGAGTCCCGCCGGCAGCTTACCGGACAAGGGTTGGATTCTTGCCTTACTGATCGAAGAGAAGGAAGGTGGTTCCATCATTTCAAATAAATCGTTTTCTGCGTCATTTAAATACCTAACGCAACGATGAGATAGTCATAATTCCCCCTTGTAAAGGGGGACGATTAGCCCGAAAAACATAATACCACAATTTGACTAAAAATCAGGAAACTTCATCAATTATAAATGGGGATTTGGATTCTGCTTCTAAATCCCCTTCGCAAATGCTTATAAACCCTTATTTGGAAAAAATTTGAATTATGATTCCTCTCTTGAGAGGGGCGGATTCTTGCCTTACTAAGCAAAGCAAAGGAAGGTGTCAGGCAATAGCCTGACGGGTTGTGTTAACAAATCCACCAAAAACCTAAAATTTTCGGTAATGAATTCTTCACTCGCTTCTCTCGCTCAGAATTAATAATATGTAAAAAATTAAGCAGTGATTTACCGTAAATTAGCCGTTATTTTGCGCTCTATGTTAGACTTCAAAATAAAATTTAAGCGCCAGATCGAAATTCTTGGTCTGTGCCTTGCAAAGAACTACGAAGGCATGACCCTTAATGAATTTGCAGGCTTGTTCGGTGTGGAAGAGCTTACCATAAAGCGCGATCTTAATGACCTTCGTGCAGCCGGTATTTCAATTCACTCCGCCCGTGGCAAGGGTGTATTAATGGATACAAAGCCCTCGGCTGAAAAAACACGTGAGCTCATCAAACAGTATTCCGCGCTTATTTCCTCAGGGAGCTTTGTGGAAAAATCAACTGCCCTGCTCGTGGCACGGCTTAAGGAAGAAGCGCTCGCCAACATGGTGGTTCTCCAAATGTGCATCGATACCAATACTATGGCAGTAATTGATTACGAAAAAGATTCAGATGTTTATGAACGCAACCTGGAAATTTCACCTTTACTTATTTTTCAGACTGATAATTACTGGCGGCTCTTAACTATGAATGATGGCAGGATAAAACAATTCTTAATGAATAAGATACTTCATGCAAAAACCTCACCAAGGACATTTAAGCCTGTATCAAAGGAAAAAATTGATGACGTATTTAAGTATTCATTCCGAAGCTGGCTGGGTGAAGATACATTTAAAATTAAGCTTTCATTTTCATCATATTGGGCTGATAGGTTAAAACCAAAACAATTGCTGGATTCTGAAACATTCACTAAACTTGCTAATGGCTCAATTGAATATACAGCAACTGTTAACTCGCTCGATGAAATCGCCGGGTGGATAGTAACGCGCGGCGAAGGCGTAAAGGTAATTGAACCACCTGAACTGCAAACCCGTGTTATTGAGCTTGCAGAAGGTGTATTGAAGAATTACAAATGATTTAATTTGATGAAGAGAACCACGCTCCATAAAATTCTGACAGTTCTCATCTCACTTGTCTGGCTTATTAACGGACTCTTTGCAAAAGTATTGGGATTAGTCCCCCGCCATCAGCAAATTGTAGCAAGAATACTGGGCGAGAGTTATGCTTTCATTGCCACCAAAGCAATTGGTACATTTGAAATCTTGATGTTTGTATGGGTCGTTAGCAGGGTTAAATCCCGGTTTTGTGCTGTTACACAGATATCAATTGTAGCGGTTATGAATACTTTGGAATATTATATTGCCCCCGACCTGCTTTTATTCGGCAAGCTGAATTCCATAGTTGCGGTATTCTTCATCATTACAGTATATTACAATGAGTTTATCCTGAATCGAAGTATCATAGAACATAGATCAAATTAATGCTCGGCTTAAAAGATCATCCGTTTAATGTTGAAACATATTTCGAGAACTCGCTTGTTCTAACCTACGCCATTCCAAAAAATGAGCTTATCAGTTACATTCCGGAATGCCTTGAGCTTGATACATTTAACGATAAATGGGCATTCATAGCTGTTGCGCTGGTTAAGACACGAAAGCTCAGGCCAAAGGGTTTTCCTGAATTCACAGGCAATGATTTTATTTTGATAGGATACAGGGTATTTGTAACTTATACAAACACCAAAGGCAAAAAAATGCGGGGACTTTATATACTTAAATCACAGACCAATAAGAAGAAAATGGAGTTCTGGGGAAATATTTTCACCCATTACAATTACACTACTACCGATATTAAGTTTTCAAGAGACCGCAATATGGTTTCTGTGTTTTCGGATCAATCAGGGCTGGATATTGTTGTCAGGACGGCTGATGAAGATATAAGCCTGCCTAAAGATACACCGTTTAGCAATTGGGTAGAGGCAAGGCGTTACGCGGGTCCATTGCCATTTACATTTACCTACAACGAAAAGACAAAAGAAGTTTTGATAATTGAAGGCGTAAGGCAGAACTGGACGCCAAAGCCTGTTGAGGTAATTAAAGATAATATTGGCTTTATTAAAGAGAAGAACTTTAAAGGGATGATCCTTGCAAATGCGTTTATGGTTGAAAATGTGCCGTACCACTGGAAAAAAGGCAGGAAAGAAGTGTGGAAGGGATGACGAGAAAACCGTTACAGGGAGTAACTAACATCATCCGCTTTAACTGGCATTTTTATGTGATCGCGTTAATTGTTATAATCACAATCTTATTTTTCCGCAGATTTTTATCGCATGATTTATCTTCATTGATAGACCTTGTCCTTTCGCTTGCAGTACTTAGTATTCTGGTTTCGCTTGCCGTTTCATATTATATATATGATCACTCCAATATTTATTCATTGAAATTTCTGGATGCTTTGAACATTACAAGTGATAAGAATCTTGTGAATATAAACGCCGGATTTGATGAGATAAGTCACTTATTGAAGGCAAAGTACCCTGAAGCTCCTTTAACAGTATTGGATTTCTACGATCCTGAAAAACATACCGAAGTATCGATCGAAAGAGCGCGGAAAGCTTACCCGCCGTATCCGGGCACTGTAACGATTGAAACAAATAAAGTTCCACTAACTGATAATTCAGTTGACTATATTTTCTTAATACTCGCAGCACATGAAATCAGAAGTAATGAAGAAAGAGTTCAGTTCTTTAAACAGATTGCGGATTCCTTAACCACAGGTGGCAGAATAATTGTCTTAGAACATCAGCGTGATTTTTTCAATTTCATAGCATATAATTTCGGTTACTTCCATTTTTTATCAACTGAAACATGGCATTGCACGTTTAAGAATTCCGGCTTATTGGTTGAATCAGCTTCTAAACTAACACCATTTCTGAAATTATTTATACTGAAGAAAAATGGAACTTCATCTTAGGATAATAGGCGTAATATTAATACTGCTTGCGATAATTCATGCGTCTTTCCCGCGTCAGTTCAGTTGGAAGGGCGAGCTAAGCTCCCTAAGCCTGATAAACAGACAGATGATGTATGTTCACACATTTTTTATTGCATTTACGGTATTACTAATGGGTGCGCTTTGTATTTACTCAGCCAGTGATATTATCAACACACCCCTTGGCAGGCAAATTGCATTCGGATTCTTTATCTTCTGGGGCATAAGGTTCATATTCCAGTTCTTCGTTTATTCCTCAAAGCTATGGAAAGGCAAGCGTTTTGAAACTTCAATGCATATTTTATTTTCTATTACGTGGATATATCTAACTGTAATATTCTTTATGATTGCTTTTGAGATGTAAATTCGTTTATTCTCCTTTGCGTCTTTGCGAGAGAAATTTGTTGTTAAACATTCTCATTTCACCATATCAATAAACACTTCCCTGCCTGCTCTTGGCTTAATTGAGTTTTGCGCCATTTCAAATTTCTTTATCTCAAACGCGCCTTCAAAATGTTTTCTGTATACTTCCTGTGTATCAAGATAAGGCGGCCCTGTGAGTGAAGGTTCATTACTGAATATCAATAGTCCCGTTAAATGTCCGCCCGGCCTTAGGAGCTCATGCATCTTCTTAACATACTCACCCCGCAATTTTGGCTCGATTGCAATAAAAAATGTGTGCTCAACAATAAGGTCATATTGACCCTTATGCTTAAAGAAATCTTCACACAGCAAATGGCCTTCGGGAAAATCTTTTACACGCTCTTTAAAATTTTCAAGCGGCTTAGTTGCAATATCCATAATATAAACATACCGGAATCCTTTATTATGCAAATATTCAGCCTCGTATCCGCTGCCTGCGCCGGGTATTAATATCTTCATATCTTTATCCTCAAGCATATCAAAAAACTCTGCAAGCGGGGGAGCCGCATGGCCCATATCCCATTTAGTAGCGCCTTCAACCCATAATGACTGCCAGTAATCTGCTTTATTTTCCATAATTATTTTTTTATCGTGCCACGAATATATACTTCGTGTAATTGTAATTTTTCTTTAAACTACGTGACCGGTTAATTTTGCAACTTCTGATTTCGTAGAACGATTTGTTTTTTAAGTTTACAACTGTCAAATAAGATTCCGGGCTTGCCGGCCGAAAACGGTTTCATTTTGCCTTTTGAGCAAACGTAATCTGATTAATATCAAATTCGTGAACATTCGTGTAATTTGTGGATAGGCTTTTAAAAAAATTCTCTTATTATTGGTTTACAAAGTTATCTTAAATTTAATTAATTTGCATCAGATTGCCAAAGATAAAAGAAATATTACCAATAAGCCCTGTCATTTCAATACATGATACTGTCTTCACAGTGTTTGATGTTGAGACAACAGGCTTAAGCGCACAGAATAACCGCCTGACGGAGATCGGCATTGTTAAGCTGAGAGGCGGCGAAATTATTGATGAATACGAAACACTCATTAACCCGGGTGAGTTTGTACCGCCTTATATCACCCAGCTTACGGGCATTACCAACGAAATGGTGCACAAGAAGCCTTTATTTGATGACCTTGCGCAAACCATTCTTTCGTTTATGCAGGGTGATGATACAGGAAATATTATTCTTGGGGGACATAATGTAAGGTTCGATTACAGTTTCCTGAATGCCTCACTCTTAAGGGCAGGGTATAATAAGCTTGACCATCCCGCATTGTGCACTGCAAGGCTTGCCCGCCGTCTGAACCGCTCGCTGCCTTCAAAATCACTGGACTCCCTTAAGCGGCATTTTGGCATTCACACCCACCGCAAGCACAGGGCAATTGATGACGCGCGCGCCACGGCGCAGATTCTTGCCCATTTTGTTGAGCAGCTTGTAAATGAGTTTGAGTTTGAAACAGTTGATGAGATAATAGGCTTTCAGTACAGGAAAATATTTGAGGAGTCAAAGCTAACTCCCCGTTTCAAGAAGCTGAAGCTGAATCTAAAAGAAGTACCCCAAAAGCCGGGGGTTTATTTTATGCTGAATAAAAACGATGAGATAATATACATAGGCAAGGCTAAGAACTTAAAAGACAGGCTTGGCTCATACTTCTATCATAACGTATCACATTCTACAAAAGTAAAAAAGCTTGTCCGCTATGTTCACAGGGTTGACTGGGAAACAACGGGCTCGGAGCTCTCAGCATTGTTAACGGAAAGCCGAATGATAAAATCACATAAGCCCCGTTTTAATTCAGCAATTAAATCATACCGCAAATTTCCGTTCATAAAAATTGATGTGCACCGTACATTCCCCAAAGTGCATAAGGTATATGAAATTATTCCAGATGGCGCAAAATATTATGGACCATTCTCAAGCTCGTTTACGGTTAATAATCTGATAGAAAGGATCAACAAGCTATATAAGCTGAGAAAGTGCGATGATATAATCCTAAGGCCCTCAAAGAAACACAGCACGTGCATGTATTACGAAATTGGCCAGTGCGGCGCGCCGTGCAATTTTACTTCAAGCACCGTTGAGTATCACAGGGAAGTGAAACGTGTTGATAAATTTCTTGTGTCTGATTCCGAAGTAGGGGCAGTAAGATTCCTTGAGCGTGAAATGGAAATTGCAGCAGGTGAAATGAACTTCGAGCAGGCATCTTATTTAAGAGATAATATAAATGACCTGAGGAAAGTACTGCTGAATATTGAGCTTACAAATTCCATTGTTGAGCTTCAGAACTATTTAATTAAGTGCCGGTCTGAAACGGAAGATAATACATTTGAGATATTCCTCATGGTAAACGGCAAAGTTGCAAAAACGTTTAATGTTGATCAAAACGTAATTGAAGATGAAGATATGCTTCGGAATATCCAGGAAGAAATAAATTACCTTTATTTCCAGGGAGCGTTATTTAAAGATTTTGTTTTCAGCAAGGCTTACCATAAATTTAAAATTGATGAGATAGATACTCTTAAGATCATTTCAAACTGGGTTTACCGCAACTATAAACCGTCGAGAATTCTGAAAATGACCGCTAAGACTAAAATTGAAGATGTTATGAAGTTCATCCTCAAAAAGTGAATTTATCCCCCGAAACTACCAAATTTTAGGTTAGATTTAATTGTAAAATATTATTATTTATGTGTTCTATAATCCGTAAAAATTCAGCAAAAAGGCTTAAAAAAGCTGAAAATTCTTTGAAATATTGCCCAGATGGCGGAACTGGTAGACGCGCAGGACTTAAAATCCTGTTGGGATAATATCTCAGTGCCGGTTCGATTCCGGCTCTGGGCACATAGTTTTTAATGTTCGTGCCACGAATAGATTCTCTAATAAATTAATTAGAATCTGCTATTTTGAAATTATTTATTTTTTAGTAAATTTTTTTTTCGTGGAACGATTAATTTGAATAATTTTCGAATAACGGCAAAATTACAATGAAGTGGAATGCTGAAAATATAATGATTCTTTTATTTGCCATCCTTGCATTAGGTTCGGCAATTATGATGATTACAAGGCGCAGTCCGATAACAAGCGCTTTATATCTCATTGTAAACTTTTTCTCCATTTCCGGAATTTATCTCATGCTCCGCGCGCAGTTTGTAGCAATAATACAGATACTTGTTTATGCCGGCGCAATCATGGTGCTCTTCCTTTTCGTTATCATGCTTTTAAATTTCAGCGGTGAAAAGAAATTCTCTGAAAGCCTGAGCTACAGGAAAATGTCCGCGATAATTCTTGCGCTGCTTTTATTCTGCTCGCTTGGTATTACTGCATTTTTTGAATTCTTCGGAAAGTTTAAAGTACTGAACCAGAATGCGGAACTTCAGGGCACAATTCAGTCTGTCGGGAAAGAATTATACACAGTTTACTCATTCCCGTTTGAAGTTGTATCGTTTGTTCTGCTTGCTGCAATTGTTGGCGCAATAGTACTGGCACAAAAGAAGTTTGAATAATGTCCGCGTCCCCTACATCCAAAGCTAAACGAATACTCTCGGGTGTTAAGCCTACCGGCAAAGCGCATATCGGCAATTACCTTGGCGCTATGCGGAACCACGTCAACATGCAGGATGCACATGAAAATTTTATTTTCCTGGCTGACCTGCACTCCTTAACAACTGTAAAAAATAAAGCAGAGCTCCAGGAACTTATAATTGATCTTGCGCTGGATTATCTTGCGCTTGGTATCAATCCCGATAGAACGGTTTTTTTCCGTCAAAGTGATGTACCTGAACACGCTGAGCTGACATGGGTGCTTACGTGCTTAACTCCAATGAGTATGCTGGAGCAGGCACATGCATATAAGGATGCTGTTGCCAAAGGGAATAATGATATTAACGCGGGAATTTTCTCGTACCCGGTCTTAATGGCAGTCGATATATTGATATACAAACCGGATATTGTTCCCGTTGGCAAGGACCAGAAGCAGCATGTTGAAATCGCCCGTGATCTGGCCGGAAAATTTAACCGCATTTACGGCGAAGTCTTCAAGCTTCCGGAGCCGTATATCCCTGAAGAAGTCGCAGTAGTTATAGGCACAGACGGACAGAAGATGAGCAAGAGCTATGGCAACACCATCGAAATTTTTGCATCTGATAAAGATTTGAAAAAACAGATTATGGGGATTGTAACTGACTCTACTCCCGTTGAAGCTCCCAAAGATCCTGACACCATTTACCAGCTTTATTCATACTTTGCTGCTAAAGAAGAAAAAGTGAAATTGCTTGAGCGTTATCAGGCAGGTGGTATGGGTTACGGCGATGCAAAGAAAATGCTTCTTGAAAAAGTTATTGAAACCTTTAAACCTTTCCGTGAAGAGCGCCAGCGGTTGAAAAATGACCTTGGATACGTAAAAGAAATCCTCAAAAAAGGAGCCGAGAAAGCCCGCGAAACCGCAGCTAAGACGAAGGCTGAAGTCTGGGATAAAACCGGCTTAAATATTTAGGCAGATCCAATGTAGCCGCAGCCCTCAGACTGCGTATAAAATAAATGATAATCTTCCTCTCAGGCTCGATCAATTCCGGCAAAACCACAATTGCAAACCTGCTAAAGAAAGAATTCCCGCGTACTGCTCATATTGAAGTCGATAACCTGCGTGAAATGGTTGACTTTATGCCGCTTGAGGAATCAATTCCACTAAATCTTAAGAACACACTTTCGGTAACACTCAATTTCATCAAAGAAGATATCAATGTTATCATCACTTACCCGCTGAGTAAGGATGAATATGAATTCTTCAATCAAAACCTGCCCCTTGAGGTACAAAGATTTTTCTTTACTTTAAATCCCAGGTTGGATTATGCTTTAACTAACCGCGGCACTCGCGAGCTAACTGAATGGGAAGTTGAAAGGATAAAGTATCATTACTCCACCGGAGTGAATAATCCGGGCTTTGGGATTACAATTGATAACACCGTGCAATCTCCAGAAGAAACAGTGAGCGATATACTTTATTACATTGAACAGCGTGAAATAAGATATAGAATGGAAGATTGATTTTTTTGGATCTCACGCTAAGACGCAAAAAACACTTTGAAATAACTAAAATACTTTCAAAACTATCTTCCCTATCACCTCGCCTTTAGCCATCATCTCATGAGCCTTTGCAGCATCTTTCAATTCAAGTTTAGCACCGATATGCGGCTTTATTTTACCTTCTGATACAAGTTTAATCAGTTCTTCAAGCTCATGCTTCTCGCCGAGGTATAATCCCAGCAGACTAATATGCCTTAAATACGTTTGATGCAGCGAAACCATTGCTTCTCTTCCTGTTAAGATGCCGCAGAATAATATCTTACCTCCCTTTTTTACCATCTTGAAATTCTTTGGGAAAGCCTCGGGTCCGACATAATCCAATATCACATCAATACCCATTCCATTTGTAATATTTAAAACTTCATCATCAATCGCAGAACCATCCCTGTGATTAAAAATGTGGTCAACTCCAAGCTGTTTTAGGAATTCTATTTTATGCGGATACCCTGCCGTTGCAAATACTTCAGCTCCAAGCGATTTTGCTTGCTGAATAGCAATTATTCCAAGTCCGCTTGTACCGCCCCAGATAAAGAACTTATCGCCCTTTTGCAAATCTCCAACAGTTTTAACCGCGTGGTAAGCGGTGAGTCCTGCAACAGGAAGACATGCAGCATCTTCAAAAGAAACATTACCTGGAAGCTTAATAAGTGATGATTCGGGTACAGCGGTATACTCAGCATAAGAACCCGCGCGGTGCATACCAAAATACTGCCAGCTTGCTGATTGACCCGCTTTTCCTTTTCTTGCCCAGTCGTCATCTGCTTCGGATACTATTGACCACGCGGCAACTCTATCGCCTTCATTGAAATTCTTAACTTCACTTCCGGTTTTTGTTACAACTCCTGTAATATCACCTCCAAGAATATGCGGGAAGTTAAGTGCAAGTCCTGGGTAACCGCCGCGAATGACAAGATCAGCCCTGTTTATAGATGTAGCCTTAATATTTACAAGAATTTCATTTGGCTTAATTTCAGGTACAGGATGCCCTTCAGTGTAGATTAGCTTGTCCGTTCCGCCGTTTTCGTTCAGTATAACTGCCTTCATAATATATTTATCTGTATGCTTAAAATTAGAATTTAATTACAAAAATAAACAATAGCTCTGTACCTAACAACACGAATATAATTCTATTGAAAATTATCTACTTAAATTAATCATTAAATCCCTTATTTTTGAGCTATGGGTAAAAAATCCGGTTACGTATGGCTGCTATTTGTACTTTTACTGATATTGGTAATTGATGCTTATTACCAGATTGAAAGCTCACCTGTGCCTATATGGCAGACCCAGTGGTTCTTTTGGCGTATGGGCGCCATTCTCGTGATATTTATCGGCGCACTTATCTACTATTACCTCGAGGCATCAAAGAAAAAGAAAAAGGAGCTCGAGGAATTCAAAGAAAAGATAATTGAACAGCAGGAATCCGAATGGAAGGTCATAGCCGGTGAATTGCACGACAGCATTGGACAAAACTTAAGCGCAATAAATATTTTTCTGCAGCAGGAAATAAAGAGTTCAGCCGAACCCAGTGAAAAATTGAACCAGGCATCATCCCTTGTAATAGAAACAGTGGATGAAGTAAGGCGTATATCACAAAGGCTGTATCCTAAGCAGATAGAAAGACTTGGGCTTACCGTATCTATTGAAGCGATGACAGAACGCATATCATCAGCATCTGGAATAAAATTCACAAGCAAAATTGATAATATAGATAATGTGCTTTCCCGTGAAAATGAAGTGCAGTACTTCAGGGTGGTGCAGGAAATTCTCAATAATATTATGAAACATTCCGCCGCAAAGAATGTTACCTTTAATGTAAGGAAGTCAGTAATGTTCATAGTAACCGAAATTAATGATGACGGTGTGGGGTTTGAAATCTCCGGACACTCAAAACTTGGTTTTGGTTTGATAAATATCGAGGAAAGACTACGTATGATAAAAGCCGTCTATGAGTTCAGCTCAGAAAAAGAAAAGGGTACAAAATTTAAGATCACCGTTCCAATTAAATAAATAATGGCACAAAAAATAAAATTAATAATTGCAGATGACCACCATATTTTCCGCAAAGGCATATTAAGCATTGCCTCTGAAGACGAAAATATTGAAATACTCGGCGAAGCGGCAAATGGTGAAGAAGCACTAAAGCTCATTGAAGAAAAAAAACCTGACATTGCTATACTGGATATTGACATGCCATTCTTAAGCGGACTTGACGTCGCAAGAAAAGTTAAAGAGCAAAAAATTAATACCAAAATAGTAATACTTACTATCCATAAGGATAAAGAATATTTTGATGAAGCCTTAGAACTTGATATTAAAGCATATGTGCTTAAGGAAAGCATAGCAAATGATCTCATTGATTGCATAAGGCAGGTGGCAGCAGGTGAATATTATATCAGCGCTTCAATATCGGGTTATCTTGTAGAAAAAAATAAAACAACACCCCGACAAAATGAGCTTGATAAATTAACACCTGCAGAAAAAGAAATATTAAAACTCATTGCGCTGAACAAAACCAGCGCGCAAATCGCTGATGAGCTTTTCAGAAGTGTGAGGACAATTGAGAACCACAGGAATAATATCTGCAATAAGCTGGGTCTCAAAGGACCGCATGCCCTGCTTTTATACGCAATTCAATATAAATCAGTGCTTTAACCCTAAGTACTTCTACCTAGAAAAATCAGGTATAGCCCTCTATATACTTAGAATTCCATTAAAGCTATCTTTGTATAGTAAAAAATTACCAAGATATAATGAAAAAACAAAAAGACGTAAAATTTATAATTTACCAGGCGTTATACATATTT
>JBDTNV010000087.1:0-12783 GCA_039933555.1 Ignavibacteria bacterium | reverse complement strand
ATGGATGCAATTGACAGGATACATACCACTGCTGAATCACACCACCGCGCTATGATAATTGAAGTTATGGGAAGACATGCAGGCTGGATCGCAATGCATGCAGGTATCGCCGGCGGCGCTGACCTTATTTTAATTCCCGAAAAGGAAATTAAAATAGATGAAGTTATTAAGGTAATGGATGACAGGAATAAACGGGGCAGATCATTTTCTATTATTGTTGTTGCTGAAGGAGCTAAGATAAGTGAATCCGACCAGAAAGAATCTCAAATGGTACTGCAGGATGAAAAGCTTGATGCATTTGGCCATGTAAGGCTTGGCGGTATTGGAAATATACTGGCAGAGATAATTGAACATAAAACAGGCGTTGAAACCAGGGCAACGGTTCTTGGACATATTCAACGGGGTGGCTCGCCGACAGCTTATGACAGGGTACTTGGCTCACGGTTCGGCGTGCATGCTGTTGAGATGGTTAAAGAGGGTAAATTCGGCAGAATGGCGGCTTTAAGAGGAACTGAGATAATTGATATTCCAATAGAAGAAGCTGTTGCTAGTCTTAAAACAGTTAGTGATGATTTTTATGATGTTGCGAGAACATTTTTTATGTAAAATAACATTTTAAATAATGTTACTCATATTTTCTTTGAATTATTGCTAAATTTTGCGTATATTTGTGGTTTGTAAACACAAGAATACTATATTTTTAAGAAAGGTTTTTAGATGTCATCGTTAAAAGCGCGTAAAAAGATAACACATAAAGAAATAAAGCAGGATAAGCTTGTTACCGGCTACTTTGAAGCAAGAAATTGGTTCAGTAATGACGATAACAAGAAGAAAGTTTATATTGGTATTGGCGTTATAGTTGCCCTGGTGGTTGTTGGATTCTTATATATGAACAACAGGAAAGCTAAAAATGAAGAAGCGGAAATGAAGCTCTCATCCGTAATTTCTCTTTATGAACAGGGTAAATATCCCGAGTCAGTTAATGGCGACCCTGCAACGGGTGTAATGGGGTTAGCCCAGATAGTGAACGAATACGGAAGCACTAACAGCGGTGAAACTGCAAAATTGTATCTTGGAAACTGTTATTACAACATGAAGGATTATGATAATGCATTGAAACAGTATGACAGCTATGGCGGTGATAATGATATTGTCAAAGCCTCCTGTGTTTCTGGTGTTGGCGCAGTTTATGAAGCTAAGGGTGACCTTAAAAAAGCCGGCGAGTATTTTGAAAAAGCCGCAAAAGTAAATAAAGGCGTGGTTATTAACCAGGAAAATCTTTTTTATGCTATCAGGTCTTACACAAACGCTGGCGATAAAGAAAGCGCGCAAAGAGTATTCGCATTTTTGAAAGACCAGTATCCAAAGTCTAAATATATAAATGAATCAAAAAGATTCGAGTCAGAATTTAAGAACTAAATTCATTTGATGGTTTTTTATTATAACACAAAGTTACTCTGCAATGAGGCTTTGTGTTTTTTTTAATTAAAAGTTAACTTAGAATATAACATAAAGTTTTAATATTGAACTGGATAGATATATTAATTGTTTTTATTGTAACACTTCCTACATGGTTCGGCTTTCGTAAAGGTTTCCTGCGGAAGTTGCTGGGTATTGCGGGAATAATAGTCGGATTTATTCTTGCAATAAAGTTTTATGATTCGGTTGCCGCAATTCTATCAAAAGTTATAAAAGAAAACCCTGTTTTTGTTAATGTATTAAGTTTCCTTATAATTATCGGTATTTTATACGGCGCATCTATATGGCTTGCCAGATTTATTGCCAATATGAATTCCGGTACAGGGCTGGTTGATAAGATCCTGGGTACAATTGTAGGTTTCATTCAGGGATTGCTCGTAGCAAGTGTATTGCTTTATAATCTATCATTTGCAGATTTGCCCTCAAAGAACACAAGGGATAATTCACTGCTTTATGGAACAATAATAAAAATTGCGCCTGCAATGTTTGATAAAGTAATTTACT
This sequence comes from Ignavibacteria bacterium, assembly GCA_039933555.1. GTDB lineage: Bacteria > Bacteroidota > Ignavibacteria > Tepidaquicellales > OLB5 > OLB5. The sequence goes on along the minus strand of JBDTNV010000087.1, from coordinate 10,800 downwards.
ATTTCCCGGGGCTGCAGGATCTTTACCATGAGTATAAAAATCCGGTTACCAAACCAACAGAACAGCAGGTTAAGCCGGTTGAAGATAATAACAAACAGAACAATAACCAAAATAACAATAAGCCAAAGGGAAAATGAATACAATTCTCATAATTGAAGATGATAAGGCTATTGTTGATGTCCTGAAAATGATCCTTGAGCACGATGGATTCAGGATAGAAAAGGCATTTAACGGTCCAACCGGACTGGAAAAATTTAAAGAAGTAAATCCGGATATAGTCCTGCTTGATATCCGTATGCCCAAAATGGATGGTATCGAGGTTTTACAGGAAATAATCCGGCTGAACAGTAAAGCAATTGTCATAATGATATCCGGCCATGGAAATATTGAAACAGCCGTGCAGACAACGAAGCTAGGCGCTTATGATTTTATCGCAAAACCCTTTGATGTTGAAAGGCTTAAGCTTACAATACAGAACGGGCTGAATTACAAAAAACTTCTTGCTGAAAATGAAAGCATGAAGCTGAAGTTTGATACTGAAGCAGAGTTTCTTGGTGATAGTGAGGAAATGAAAAGGCTGAAAGACCAGGTTTCAAAAATTTCTTCAACATCAAGCCGCGTTTTAATTACCGGAGAAAATGGTACAGGAAAAGAGCTTGCAGCTAAACAAATTCATAAATTAAGCGATAGGGCTGATAAAGCATTCATACATGTTAATTGTGCCATAATTCCAAAAGATCTGCTTGCTGTTGAATTATTTGGCTGCGTGGAAGGTTACCTTTCATTTTCACCCGGGAAAAGAGTTGGACGATTTGAAATGGCAGATGGCGGAACTCTATTCCTTGATGAGATAGCCGATCTTAGTATGGAGTCACAGGGAAAGCTATTGAATGTACTGAGTGAAAATAAAATTGAACCTCTTGGAAGCAGCACATACATTCCCGTTGATGTAAGGGTAATTTCATCCACAAACCGGAATCTTAGTGAATTAATACAGGAAGGGAATTTCCGGGAAGATCTCTTTCACAGGCTTAATGTATTAACACTGGTGCTGCCTCCGCTCAGAAGCAGAAGCGAAGATATACCGGCGCTTGTGTGTCACTTCACTAAAGAAATATCACTCAAAAATGATATGCCCGTTAAAACTTTTACCTCCAAAGCTCTTGAATATTTAAGCTCATTAAAATGGCCGGGCAATGTACGTGAATTAAAAAATACAATTGAAAGGTTAATTATACTTTCTGATTCCGATATTATTGACAGGAAAAATATTGAGTCCGAAAACCAGTCATATACTTCTGAGATGGATAAGCTGATAAACTCTGATTCAACCCTCAGGGATTTCCAGGATGTATCAGAGAAGATATTCATTGAAAAGAAACTTATGGAAAATAACTGGAATATTTCAAAAACCGCAGAGGCTTTGGATATACAAAGAAGCCACCTTTACACTAAAATTAAACAATTTAACATAGAAAACCCCGAAAAGGACGATAAAAGTCACTAACCCGGGTGATTAAAGTCACTAACTTATATGACTATTATATGCAATTTATTGATAGTTGCTTATATGAACATATTTCCCTATAATCACACCTATTAACAACAAAATTTTAATAATTCTAAAACATTTCAAATGAAGATTAAGAATTACTTTCTTGCTTTACTTGTTATTGCAGCTTTTCTTGGAATTGCTCAGCATAACACATTTTCTCAGCTTGGAAACAGCAATATGACTTTGCTGGCGAATAAAAATGACCACCCTTCAGCAACATTGTATTCTGCTCTTTGGGGGTATTCAGCACCAAACGGAAGGGAATATGCAATTTTAGGATGCGCTACCGGAACAGCATTCATAGATATTACAGATACTGCGAATATTCATGAAGTGGATTTTCAGACCGGCCTTTCGAGTTCATGGAGAGAAATGAAAGTATATTCACATTATGCTTACATAGTTTCTGAAGCAAGTAACAGCGGGCTGCAGATAGTTGATCTGCAATACCTGCCAGATTCAGTGCATTTTGTTAGAACATTTACTTATACAGGTTATACTCATACCCATTCTATTCAGCAGGATGGACCGTATCTGTATATGAATGGCGGAAATGTAACCACAGGCTTGGCAGATATTGGCGGAACAAAAATTCTTGATCTGACATCGAATCCTGAAATGCCTGTAGTAAGAGGCGGATGGGGAACATACTATGTTCATGATAGCAGGGTGAGAAATGACACCATGTATGTATGTAATATATACGATCCACCGGGCACAATTACCGTTGTAAACGTAGCAAATAAAGATAATCCGACAACTATATCTTCATGGGTTAATAATCCGAATCCTTTTCCTCACAACTCAGCGTTAATGCCCGGAAGAACATATATTTTAACAACCGATGAAACATCTACACCTAATGGTAAATTAAAAGTGTGGAATATTTCAAACCTATCTAATGTAACTTTTGTAACAAACTGGCAGCCAACCGGTATTACTACTGCAATTGTACATAATGTTGAGATCTATGGAAACTATGCGCTGGTTGCGCATTATACAGCAGGCTTTAGATTAATTAATATTTCAAATCCATTAGTACCGACAGAAGTTGCATGGTATGATACATATCCCTCAAATAACGCCAATTCATATAACGGCTGCTGGGGTGTATTCATGTTTCCATCAGGTAAAATTATAGCTTCAGATAGGCAAACCGGGCTTTATGTAGTCAAGACCACTGTTCCTGTAGTTGGTATAAACGAACCGGCAGGCAACACACCAGATAAATTTGAATTGAGCCAGAATTATCCCAATCCGTTTAATCCTTCAACAAACATTGCATTTACTTTAAAGAATTCCTCACACATTACTTTGAAAGTATTTGATGTTTTAGGCCGTCAGGTTGCAGTTCTGGCAGATGAGTTTAAGCCTGCAGGTTCATATACAATAGGCTACGACGCATCAAGGCTTTCAAGCGGAATATATTATTACACATTAAATACTGATAACGGTTTTTCAGAGACCAAAAAAATGGTCTTAACAAAATAATTAAACAAAAGCATGGAATTGAAAAAATATATAATTGCCTTCAGCTTATTTTTACTCACTTTTGGAGTTAGTTACAGCCAGCTGCCTAACCAGAATACTATTCTTCTTGCAAATAAAGATGAACATGGTAACGGGTACTCTGCGCTTTGGGGTTACGCTGGTCCAAACGGCAGAGAGTATGCTATTTTAGGATGTAATACCGGAACTGCTTTCTACGATATTACCGATACCGCAAATATTCATGAAGTTGATTTTGTAACGGGCGTTACATCCAGTTGGAGAGAAATGAAGGTCTTTTCCAGCTATGCATACGTTGTTTCTGAAGGAACTAACAGTAAACTTCAGGTAATTGCTTTGCAATACCTGCCTGATTCAGTCAGCCTTGTTGCAACATTTTCTTATTCAGGCTATGATCACACACATTCTATTTCTCAATCAGGTCCATACTTATACCTTCATGGCGGCAATAATACATTTGGCGGTATTAACCAGGGTGGTGAAACTGTGATTGATATAACAAATCCACAATCACCGGTTAAAAGAGGGTCATGGTCAAATTTTTACGTTCACGATTCAAGGGTCTTAAATGATACCATTTATGCATGTAATATATTCGATCCACCGGGAACGATTTCGGTTATAAATGCCGCCAATAAAGATAACCTTGTGACAATTGGTTCCTGGGTTAATAATCCAAACCCGTTTCCACACAATTGCGCAATTCCAAACGACAGAAGATATATCTACACAACCGATGAAACTCAATCACCAAATGGTAAATTAAAGGTTTGGGATAAGTCAAATCTTGCGAATGTAACACTTGTTACTTCATGGCAGCCTACCGGCATTACAACAGCGATTGTTCATAATGTAGAAATTTACAACAATCTTGCTGTAATAGCGCATTATACAGCCGGTGTAAGGATACTGGATATTTCAAATCCGGCAGCTCCGCAGGAAATAGCCTGGTACGATACCTATCCTGCTAATAATTCCGCAAACTTCTCCGGATGCTGGGGAGTCTTTATGTTCCCATCTTCAGGTAAGATAATTGCAAGTAACATCGGGGAAGGTTTATTTGTGATCAAGATAGGAAATAATGTCACAGGAATAACCGGCAACCAAAATATACCTTCTAAGTTTTCCTTAAAACAGAATTATCCAAATCCATTTAACCCAAGTACAACAATAGAATATAATATTCCTAAATCATCATATGTCACATTAAAGGTTTATGATATTTTAGGCAGACAGGTTGCTCTATTAGCCGATGAATTCAAAATTGCAGGTTCATATAAAATGAACTTTGACGCAGGAAGGCTTTCAAGCGGCGTTTATTATTATACGATCAGCACAGATAACGGTTTTACAGATACGAAGAAATTAATTTTAACGAAGTAAAGTTTAATTGTTTTGAATTTCAGCCCCGGCGAAACCGGGGCTTTTTTTATGCCCGGGTGCGGCTGCAAAGATATATTGAAATTGGATTGCTGTATAAGTAATTTGAGAAATGATTATTAATATAATGAAAACACTTCTGCTGTTTATTATTTCGATTCCGCTGTATTCACAGCTTCCTAATCACAACATGCGGCTAATTGCCAACAGGAATGAACATTATGTAAATAATTATTCTGCTATTTGGGGTTACTCAGCACCAAACGACAGGGAATATGCGATACTTGGCTGCTCAGAAGGAACAGCATTTTATGATATCACAGATACAAATAATATTTATGAATCCGGATTTATCCAGGGGCTATCATCACTCTGGAGAGAGTTCAAAACCTTCGGGCATTATGCGTATATCGTCTCAGAGGCAGGCGGGAGCGGGTTGCAGATAGTTGATTTGCAGTATCTGCCGGATTCTGTTAGTCTGGTTAATACTGTCACATTTGCCGGCTATTCTAGAACACATACAATATCTCAATCGGGTCCATACCTTTATTTAAACGGAGCTGATTACAACAATGCGGGTATATTTATTTTTGATTTGTCACAAGATCCTGTACATCCTTTAAAGAGGGGAAACTGGTATGAAAATTATATTCATGATTGCAGGGTAGTAAACGATACCATCTGGGCTGCTGCAATATTTAACGGTCATATTTACGTAATCGATGCAGTTAATAAAGATAGTCTGAGGACAATTACAAGCTGGGTGAACCTGCCTGATCCAGGGCCGCATAATACAGCAATTACCGGTGACAGAAAGTTCTTACTTGTTACTGATGAGATCGGCAGCATTCCGAGGCTTCTTAAAACATGGAATGTTCAGAATGTATTTAATCCTCAGCTGGTGGCATCATGGCAGCCATCGGATATTGATTCATCAATTGTGCATAATGTTGAAATTTACGGCAACTACGCGCTGGTGGCACATTATACAGCGGGAGTAAGGCTGATAGATATATCAAATCCTGCAATACCTGTTGAAGTTGCCTGGTATGATACATATCCCACAAATAATGGATTCAATTATAATGGCTGCTGGGGCGCGTACCTGTTTCCAAGCGGAAAAATTATTGCATCTGACAGGGCAACAGGGCTATATGTACTTAAGAGCAGCATAACAGCAATTGGAATCGGGAGCAATAATAACAATAACCTCCCTTCAGGATACAGCCTAAAACAGAACTTTCCTAATCCATTTAACCCGGTAACTAAAATTGAATACTCAGTACCTCAGAATTCATACATTCGAATAAAGATTTATGATTTAAAAGGGGGGATAATTGGAATATTATCAGATAAATTTGAAGATGCCGGAGTGCATTCCTTTACCTATGATGCTTCACGGTTAAGCAGCGGTGTCTATTTTTATACTCTTGAAACAGGGGATGGCATGATATTACTTACTAAGAAAATGGTATTGGTAAAATAAGCACAAATCTTAATGTTTTACTTCAAACTTCTTTGTCTTAGGATCTCATATAAGGTTACTCCCGCTGAAACAGAGACATTCAGGGAGGCAATTTTTCCCTTCATGGGTATTTTCACTAAGTTATCACACAAGTTAATGATATTTTTCCTCAATCCTTCGCCTTCGCCTCCAAAAACTACCGCGCATTTATCAGGAAATTTAAAATTATAGATATCTTCATTTGTATTTAACACTGTACCCACAATTTTGTAATTACTTTGCTGAAGGATCTCAATTGTTTTGTAAATATTGGGTTCTTTCGATATTTTGATATAATTGGTTGCTCCTGAAGATGTTTTTATCACTGTATGGTTCACTTTTGCCGAATTCTTATCTGAAATTATGATACCATCTGCTCCGGCTGATACTGCAGTCCTTATAATCGCTCCAAAATTATGGGGGTCCTGAATTTCATCCAGAATTATGAGAGTTGCCTGTTCTTTATCGTTTAATGATTTTAGTATTTCGGTAGTTTTTGAATATTCAAACTCGCTTACCTCGGCAACAATACCCTGGGAAATGCCTTCAGACTTATCTTTCTTATCGAGGATTTCTTCAAACCTTGATTTTGCTAATCTTTCAACAATAATATTTTTTGATTTAGCGGTGTGTTCTATATCTTTTATTTTATTATCAGTTATACTCTCTAATATGATAATTTTTTTTATCGTGTCAGGTGAAAATTTCAAGGTTTCAACAACGGGGTTTCTTCCTATTACTAGCATTAAATTTAGTTATGTTTTTGTTTATATTTGAAGATTACAATATTTAATCTTTTAATAATACTATATGCATATCTTTAACTCAATCTCAAAATTAATCTGAATATTACTTAATAATGGAAAAAGTTCTAATTAAACCTGTTCATTCCCCTGAGTTCAAAAAAAGACGCGGAATCAACTGGATGACACTTGGCTTGACATATGCAGCAATGTATATGGCAAGATATAACTTTGGATTTGCAAATAAACAGCTCTCTGATACCTTCGGTTTTTCTAAAACTGAAATAGGCGCAATTATTACAATTAGCACCCTAATTTACGGTTTATCGGCTATATTTAACGGTCCGATTGCTGATAGGTGGGGCGGCAGAAGGGCTATGATAGTAGGCGCAATCGGGGCATGTATCTTCAATATAGCGTTCGGTATGGCTGCTTATTTTGGGTTCCTTGGAACAGGCACATTTATGCTGATATATTTAGCCAGTATGTGGACCCTGAACCAGTATTTCCAGTCTTACAGCGCCCTGGCACTTATTAAGGTCAATGCAGGGTGGTTTCATGTAACTGAAAGGGGAGTATTTTCTGCGATTTTCGGGTCAATGATACAAAGCGGAAGGTTTGCAGTTTATGCGCTTATGACAACAGCATTAGTTGCAGCACTGCCATGGCAATGGAAGTTCTTTTTACCGGCAATGATAGTCAGTGTTTTCACAGTTTTAACTTTTATGTTCGTGAAGGATACTCCAAAAGATGCAGGACTTGGTGAGTTTGACCCGCAGGATGCCACAAGCGGTGATACTGAGAAGATCACTTTTGCGTATGTAGCTAAAAAGGTATTTACGAATCCAATTGCTATAACAATAGCCGCGGCTGAATTCTGTACAGGCTTGGTGAGAAAAGGGTTTGAAGAATGGTTCCCGAGATATATGCAGGAGGTACACCATTTAGAGCTTGATAACCCGGTATTCCAGCGCAATGCTTTTGCCGTTGTAATAGCGGGAATTGTTGGCGCATTCATCGCAGGATTTCTCTCTGATAAAGTATTCGGCAGCCGCAGACCGCCTGTAGCTTTTTTGGGTTACGTGCTTCAGATCATCTCCTTAACAATAGTAGCATTAGCGCCGAGCCTTACAGCTATTGTTATCGCCTTCACAATTAACTCAATGGCTATATCAATGGTTCACTCAATGCTCTCCGGTACTGCATCAATGGATTTTGGCGGCAAACGGGCTGCTGCAACTGCAGCCGGAATGTTTGACGGAATGCAGTATATTGGCGGCTCAGTAATGGGTGTAGGCGCCGGCTGGCTCATAGAAACTTACGGCTGGGGTACATGGGGACCCAGTATGATCGGGTTTTCAGTAATTGGCGCAATTTTGATGCTTAAGCTTTGGAATGCCAGACCTTCAAGAGGCGGACATTAAGGCAATATGATGTATAAAAATGTTCTCTTTGATCTCGATGGCACTATTACCGATTCGAGTCCCGGAATAGTTAACTCATATCTATATTCACTGGATAAAATTGGACTGGCTGAAGATGATATAGCGCATCTAAGAAGTTTTATAGGTTCACCACTCAGGGCTTATTATACCCAAAGGCATAATTTAAGTACCGCAGAATCTGATATTGCCGTAAAACATTTCAGGGAGCATTATGCTGAGACCGGGTTATTTGAGAATACAGTATATCCAAACATCGATAAATTACTGAATGAACTCGGGGAATCAGGGCATAAATTATTTATAGCTACATCCAAACCGCTTGAATTTGCTCTTAGAGTACTTACTCATTTTGAGCTTAAGGAATATTTCAACAGTATACACGGCTCTGATATGTCAGCCGATAACAAACCAAAAGTTAAATTGATATCCGATGCTATAATAATGAATGGGCTGAATACAAATGAAAGTATTATGATAGGGGATAGGTATCATGATATAATAGGAGCTAAGATTAATGGTATTGATTCAATTGCGGTTACTTATGGATATGGGAGTCTGGATGAATTAAAAAAAGAAGAACCCTCATACTTCGCTGCAGATTATAATGAACTCAAAAAAATATTGCTTCCGGATAAATAAAAAAGGATAAGCTTTAACACTCATCCTTTTTTCTCCTCCTTTAAATATCCCGTAACAAGCTGATACCTAAAGTAATATTTGCAAACTTATTATTTCAGAAGTATGTATAAGATTATCGCCAGTATACCAGCTACTGAAAACAAAGCGTAATCCTGGATAACACCTGTTTGAATCTTACGCCAATCAAGTGAAAGATTATTAAAGAACCTTGCTGTCCCGTTAACAGCTCCGTCAATAATTTTGACATCAAGTATTCTGTAGAAAATGCCTGTCAACCAAACAAGAGGGGAAACGATTATCTTGTCGTAGATCTCATCTATCTTATATTTTTCTCTCAGCAGATTGTAAAAACCGCCGGAGAATGCTTCGAGTTTTTCGCCTGATTTAAACATCTTAACTGAAACAAGTATCGCAATTAAAGCAACCAGGACTGAAAATACAATAAGTCCAATTTCTGTGGATTCAATTATATGTTGCTCAGGTAAAATTGCCAGTGCAGGAGCAAATACAGGCTCAAGCCAATGCTCGATAAAATTTGGAGCAAATATATGAGGCATGCCAATAAACCCGCCAACCACTGAAAGTATTGCAAGAATAATAAGCGGTATAGTCATCCATGCGGGTGATTCATGCGGATGCACGTTAGCTTCATCATACCTTGGTTTACCATAGAATGTTAAACTGATGAGTCTCCACACATAAAACGCCGTTAGAAAAGCTGTTAATACTGCCACACCGAAAACTGCATAATGACCGCCGAAGAATAATTTGGAAAGTATTTCATCCTTACTGAAAAATCCGCTGAACGGGGGAATACCTGAAATAGCTATACCGCCCATTAAGAAAGTAAGGAATGTAATTTTCATTTTACTTTTCAAACCGCCCATTTTAGTAACATCCTGCTCGTCATGCATTCCGTGAATTACAGAACCTGCGCCGAGGAACATCAGCGCTTTAAAGAAAGCGTGTGTTGTTACATGGAAAATTCCGGTTGAAAACGCGCCGGCGCCCATTGCCATGAACATAAATCCAAGCTGGCTTACTGTTGAGTAAGCAAGTATTTTCTTAATATCATTCTGCGCAACTGCAATTGTTGCAGCCATGAATGCGGTCAGGCAGCCGATTATCATTACAACTTCCATTGTAATTGGCGCCATCGCAAAGAGCAGGGAAGTCCTGCCGATCATATATACACCCGCTGTGACCATTGTTGCAGCATGTATTAGAGCCGAAACAGGTGTCGGGCCAGCCATAGCATCAGGCAGCCAAATGAATAATGGTATCTGAGCAGATTTACCGGTTGCCCCGACGAAAAGAAGCAATGTTATAATAGTAAACATTGAAACAGGAATTACAGAGCCCGGTATTGCAGTAATGATTCCCTGGAAATTCAACGTGCCAAAATTCATAAATATGAAAAACATCGCGAGCATGAAACCAAAATCACCTATACGGTTTACCCAGAAAGCTTTGTTAGCGGCATCGCCTGCAAACTTCTTTTGATAAAAGAAACCGATAAGCAGGTATGAACAAAGACCAACGCCTTCCCATCCTAAGAACATTAAAAGCATGTTATCGCCTAAGACAAGGTTAAGCATTGCAAACATAAAGAGATTAAGGAATGCGAAGAACCTTGCATAGCCTTTATCACCGTGCATATAGCCGATCGAATAAACATGGATAAGAAATCCAACTCCCGTAATTATTAAACACATCGTAATTGAAAGCGGGTCAACAAGATAGGCCGCGCTTATGTTCAGTGAACCTGAGCTTATCCAGCTGAAAAGGGGAATGGTAATGCTCCTGGCTTCTTCAGGCAGCGCGGTAATTTCAAGATAAGCAAGTATAGTAATTACAAATGATCCAAGGACCATTAAAGAACCTAATATACCTGATACTTTTTCGTTCTTTATCTTGGTGCCAAAAAGGCCATTTATCAAAAAACCGACCAAAGGTAAAACTGTAATTAAATAGAAATATTTTACCATTTTAGAATATTAATTTCATCCAGGTTAATTGTTGATT
>JBDTNV010000086.1:0-12802 GCA_039933555.1 Ignavibacteria bacterium | reverse complement strand
CGCTTTTTTTAATTTCAGCAGTAACAGTATTATCCTTTCAATTCGGGGGATGCAGTACAGATGAAATTATAAACGCTGTAACAAAAACAGAAGTAACTGCAAAAGACAGGCTTGATTCAGCCAATGCTCAGGCAGTTAGAGATCATGGAGCAAGTACAAAGCTTGTCTTAATTATGGGACAAAATGTAAAATCAAACGGGAAGACTGAACTTTCACTTTTAACAGCAGTTACTGACCCCGGCTCAATTGGTGCATGGTTGTATGTTTACAAAAACCCGGGTGATACATCACTCAGGATATACACACCAAACCCGGTTCCATTAACAAGCGATTGCATAGAATTAACAGCTTTATTCAACACTAACCAGCTCTTAGGTCTTATCCAGGATACCTCTGCAAGAAATATTCTCTCAGGCGCGCTTAGCCTTATCATTTCATCAGATGTTGCAATAACAACTACGCCGGCAGTATTGCTGAATAGTGATGCTTCTATGAATCTATCATATTCAACAAGCCCCGTAATTAAGTTTAATGATAATTTTGTACCATCATCCAGCACTTTAAACGGTAGCGCATTCTTTTCTACCGGTACCAACCAGACACGAAACATGATATTAATGCCTGCGGCCGGAACACTGAACTTGCCTTCATTTATTACAGATCTGACCGGTTTTCCGGCTGACCTTTGGGTAGTCCAGTACAAAAAGACAAATTCAGTAAACCTGACAGAAAGTCTGATACTCGGTACGGTTGTCCAGTCAGGGCAATTGATGGGTATTCCAAATTTAAGTTTACAGAGCCCGGTTATTAATCTTTCTAAATATGTAACTCAATAATTTAAAGGTATAAGCTTTAAATTGCAGCTGCACAGTTAAATTGCAGCTGCACAGTTAAATTGCAGCTAAACAATAAAATTGCTGTTGAATAATTAAAGCCTGATATATATTTTATAATATGAAAATATATATCCGGGCTTTTTTATTTTTACTCTCAGCATTGGTCCTATCTTCCTGTATAGATATGCAGAGGAAGATCAGATTAAATTCCGACGGCTCAGGTTCAGAAAAGCTGACGATAAGTATTAACAGGAACTCTTTATTAGCAATACAGATCGTCTTAAGTAAAATAAATACTAATACTGATATAATCACTAATGATATAAAAGAAGTCCTTAATATGTTCAACGATACATTGTATCTTGCAGAGATCAGGGCTCCTTTGTTGAAACCGGGAGTAGCAGATTCCATTAAACTTATAAGCGTGAAAGAGATCTCTTCAACGGATTCAGCAAAATCTGTTGAGATTTATTACAGTTTCAAAAGTCCGAAGAATCTTATTGATGATAAATTATCCCTGATGTATGATGCAATAATACCGGATGAAACAAAGAAAAAAAATTTTCCGGTGGATTTTATTGCAAAAGAGGATTATTGTGAATTCTCATATATAATGGGCTTTAGGTCTGATAAAGATACTATGGATCTGCCTACAGATACAATTGATGAAGTAATATGCGGGAATAGATCTATTTCTTTTGAAATTAGAACTGAAAATGATATAATCAGTTCCAATGCAGATTCATGGAAAGGGAAAAAAGCTTTCTGGAAAATCCCTTTGATAGATCATATAAGGAAACAGCATGAATTATATCTTAAATTCGAAAATTGACTTTCAAAAATAGCCCCTCTATTTTATCAACAGCATTTTCTTTGTGTTTGTATACTCTCCAGCCTCAATTTTATAAAAATATGCCCCGCTTGGCAGCATTGATGCGTCAAAATTTACAGAATACTTACCCGGCGAAAGGTTTTGGTTTACCAGCAGCCTTACTTCCCTGCCTAAAATATCAAATACGCGTAAATTCACAAAAGAAGATTTTTGAACGTCAAAATTAATTTTAGTTACAGGATTAAACGGGTTTGGATAATTCTGGTAAAGCATATAACTTGCCGGAACTTCTGAATTAATTACGCTTACTGAAATTAAGTTATCTAAATTCGCAGTATATATTTCCTGGTCATCAAAGCCCTTCCTCTGGTCTGTCCACACAGGTACAACTTTTCCATTATAAGCATCAATACTTATATAATCGCCATACCTAACATCACTGTTAGGTTGCTGCATTGTAAAGCTCGAGTCGCTCATTAACTGATTTATCCATGTACTGCCTGCATCAGTTGAATATGCAATATATGAATTAACCGATGAAGCGCCGGTCCTTGTATCATAATAAACTGCAAAAAGGTTACCGTTATTATCACACTGCATCATTGGCCAAAATTGATCGTTTGTCGTTACATCATTAACCCTTACCGGTGCTGCCAGCCAGTTTGCGCCGCCATTTGTTGAGCGCTGAAACCAGACATCTGAGTTACCGTTTCTCATATCATCCCATAATACATAAACATTGCCACGGGTTGCATTATTAGAATAATCCACACAAATAAAAGGAAATCCGTTTGTCGAAGAAATATTGCTTAACTGGAAATCAGTTCCAAAGCTCGTTCCCCCATTTGTTGATCTATCAAACCTGATGCCGTTTGCAGCCCATACTATATATATTTGGTTATTTGTGCCTGTACAATTATTTGAACCCTGCCCCTGTGTATTATCACCAACATTAACTGTTGTAGACCAGTTCAATCCGCCATTTGTTGACTTCCTGAATTTAATTCCGGGTGCCGGTCCGAAGCTTGTCCATGAAATAAAAATATTATTAAATGTTGTGTTTGTTGTCACAGGGTCACAGAAGATCCATTCCTTATCTTCACCCGAACCTCCCGTGCCCGGAACAGCTGTAGAGTATAATACAAAAGTCTGTCCATTGTTGGTTGATTTATACAAGAGCATATCCCTGTTAAACCCTGAAACCGGTTTCCTTGAAGTACTTGAAATATAAAAGTTACCCTGCGCGTCGCTTGTTATGACCGGGTCACTTTGTGAAGTATGATCCGGATTTGGGTCAGGAAGCAATTGCGGAGCAGCCCACGAGAGCCCTCCGTTGGTAGAATATGTATAACCAATCCTTCTTACGATATCAGGATCGATATATCCCAGCTTGAAATCACGCCAGGCTGCAACAACTATATTTGGGTTTACTCTGCTGATTCTAACTGACGGTTCATTTTGCGGAAATGAATTCAAGGATAGGTTACCATTTACAAAAACGACGTTATCATAATTTCCTTCAGGGTACACGCTCTTTGTATAGGAATTCGGGTTCAAGGCTTCAGCTTCAGTCATCCCATCCTGTGACCGCAGATTAAGTCCTGCTGCCAATATGAAAGTTATAATTATAAAATATTTCATAAAATTGAGTGTTTTTTTAACTTTAATAATATAATTAATCATAAGTTCTATTTGAATACAAAAACAAATATACTGAATAATAAGCTCTTTTTAAGCATTAATGAGTTTTAATGGTCACCAATATTCTGGTCTAAAATTCCCAATAAGTTCTGTTTAACTATAAACTTAAACCGTATATACCAAAAGATGTAGTTCCTTTTTCATCCTTTTGATTGATAGAATAATGACGTGCATATTCTTACATTTGTTAATGAAATTCAACAAAATTAATAAAGGAATAAGCAGAAAAATGTCTGAGAATAATGATGATGATAGAAATGAATCGGTGTCACTGGATGAAAACAGCTATGTAAATTCGATAATGGAAATTGTACGAATCAATGAACTTGAACCTACCCCGGATTTCTTGACCGAAAAGAAAAAGAAAAAACCGGAAAAACCTCCAGATATCCATGATAAAATATGGATGTATGATAATGGAAAATTATTATAAACTATCAATTTTGGCAGAAATAAAATCAAAAGAATACTCATTTATGGAAAATCAGGAAAATGAGCAGGAAGTTCTCTATAATTCTGAAGAATCAGCAGTCAATGAGATTGAAATTGATGAATTAGAAGACGCAGAAGAAAAAAAAATATATCTCTGGCTGTTTCTGGGATTAGTGACGATAATTTTAATAAGTTACCTGGTAATTTAACCAACATTTAAAAAACAATTTTTTGGAAACAATTAAAGAATACCCAATGAATAAAGAAGAACTATTTTTAAAGGAAGCTTACATACATTATGACTATTTTGTCAACATAGCGCGCCGTATGACCCAAAATGATTTTGATGCTGAAGATCTGGCACAGGATACATTTATCAGGGCTTACAGATTTATGGATCAGTTTCAACCGGGAACAAATTGTAAGGCATGGCTTTTCAGAATAATGAAGAACCTGTTCATAAATTTCAGTATAAAAAAACAAGCACACCCTCATTATGGGCTGGATAGTGTTATTAACGAACCTTCAGTTGAAAATGTTGAACCCGGTCTGAGATTTTTTGAAATTGTAAAGTTTCTTGAAAAGATAAAAGAAGAATACAGAACTGTAATGCTGCTTTATCATATAAAAGAATATTCCCTTTCGGAAATATCCAAAACCCTGAACTGGCCCCTTGGCACGGTAAAAAGCAGACTTCACAGAGCAAGAAAAAAATTCAGAGAAGTACTTTCCGAAGCTGCCTGATGATTTTATAAAAGATTTTATTAATTATCAATTATTAATTATTGAATTACATGCAGGGGAAACATGTACAACAAAGATAATCAATTATACATTGAGGCAGAAAATAACAGGCTTTTTGTATACATTCATCTTCAAAACTTACGGCCATTAAGAGCTTCCAGGATCTTCGATAATTACATTGAAGCATATAGAGAAAAGGATTTTGAAGAGATCTGTGTTTCATTCTGGAATATTGGTATACCCGGCGAGCATCTAAGTACTTTTCGCCGGACGAACAATCTTGTAATTGGCAAAATTCTAAAAGGTATAAAATATATTGATGCTTACTTTCATTACAGAGATAATGTAAAGAAGATACATCCAACAAAATATGTAGTTTGAATGCAGAAAAAATCTTCAGGTAAAAAACAGAATTTCTTTGAAAGAATTGCAATTATACTTACTAAGTTTACAGGTGGAACCACTGCATTTGTATTATCAATTTCTGTAGTAATATTATGGGCAACCACGGGCCCTTTTTTTGACTATTCTACGACATGGCAGCTTGTCATAAACACAGGTACGACAATAATTACATTCCTGATGGTTTTTCTTATTCAGCGTACACAGAATAAAGATTCGCTGGCTATTCAGTTAAAGCTCAATGAATTAATTGCATCAATGAAAGGAGCCAGTAATCGCATGGTAGATATTGAAGATATAAGTGAATGTGATCTTGAAGTACTGAAAACATATTATCAAAAACTTGCCCGGCTTATTGAACAGGAAAAAGATATTAGTGTATCCCATTCTATTGAAGAAGCCGAAAAAAGTCACAAGAGAAAAGTAACCAAGAGATAAGTATATCATTATCATCTACGAGAGAATATTTCAGATCAGCATTTTTAAAGTGATCTGCAAAACAACTAAAATGAATTAATAATAACGGAGAAATAAAATGTCAGGCAATCATAACACAGGTAACGGAAACCCCGGAAACGGAAAATTTAAGAATGAAGATTTTGACAGGGAAGTAAAAAACAAAAAAATCATAAATGACGATAAGAATGACACCCTTAAAAAAGATTCAAAATGGCAGGAAGATAAAATGAATGAAGCAAATAACCAACAGGGTGATAAACTGAATGTTGATGACAGAGCAGGAAAAATCAATGATTTGGATACTGAGGAAAAGAATTCGCAGCCAAAGAATACCGAAACAAAAATTACTGAGGCCAGGGAAACAAGAGAAGACTCCATTTTAGACAGGCCCAAAACTGAAACTTATGAAACTAATCAGGGTGAAGATGTAGGTTCAGTTGTAAGAAAAGATAACTACACTCATACTGAAGAAGAAAAAAAAAGAGATGAAATGAACAGGAAGAATCGCGTTAAAACTGACAACAAATCTGAACATACGTATTAAACACAATCATTCCACGCTAAAATAAAGGAACCAAAATGTCGAAAATGAAAACCATGGAAGATTTCTTAATGGATGAGCTTAAGGATATCTACAGCTCAGAAGACCAGCTAATTACCGCACTTCCCAAAATTGCAAAAGCCGCAGCATCTGCAGATTTGATTCAGGCATTCGAAAATCATGTTAAGGAAACAGAATGCAAAGTGGAAAGACTTAATAAAATATCCAAGCTTGCAGGCAACCGCGAATTAACAGGAAGGATCTGCTTAGCCATGGAAGGACTTATAAAAGAAGGAAGTCAAATAGCAGAAGAAAACTGCACTCCTGAAGTAAGAGATGTAGCATTAATAGCATTTGCTCAGAAAGTTGAGCACCATGAAATTGCTGCGTATGGCTGCGCCAAAACATATGCAAGATTACTGGGATATACAGAAGTTGAAGAACTTCTTCAAGAGTCAGAAAAGGAAGAGATCACTTCTGATAAAAGGCTTGTTGCGCTGGCTAAAGCAACTAATGCTAATGCAATGGAAACCCGAGAGGCCTCGGTTTAAAAATTATTTTAAAACAAAAAATTGATAATTCGGAGTAATTATTAAAATATCTAATACAGTTGGTATAATACCATGATAAACTTTATTTTTTATTTTCTGGCAATACTCTATGTACTTGCGGCAATAATTGTTCTTGCGGCTTCATAGATAAAAATTAAAAAGACTATATATGTATAGAGAAATGAAGACAGTTGTTGAAATTATTGAGTCTTTAAAACAAGAAGGTTATATTGAGGAATACTCAATAAAAGATGGTATGTTAAATTGTAATTCTACAAGAAACGATTACAATGCTAAAGACCTTTTGATAGAAAAGACAGAACGTTATGAGGGTGATTCCGATCCTTCAGATAATGTGATTGTTTATGCCATCACTGCCAAAGATGGCTCAAAAGGAACTCTAATAGATTCATACGGTGTATATTCGGACCCTAATTTCGGAATTCTGATCGATGAAATTCCATTGAAAGAAGTTCATAAATTACAGGGTAGTTAACAGCACCTGTTTATACTTAATTGTTGAATAAATTTAAAATCAAAGCTATTCCTTCTCTCATTGGGCAGGCATATTATGAAATGCTCGATGATAAGGTCCTCAAAATGGCTGCTGCCCTCTCATACTATACTGCATTTTCCCTGGGACCTTTATTAATAATTGTAATAGCAATTGCCGGATTCGTATTTGGTGAAGATGCTGCACGTGGACAGATATTTTATGAGATGAAAAATCTTGTTGGTCCCGATGGCGCAATTATGATAGAAACCATCATAAAAGGCGCCGCAGATAAAACAACCGGCATTTTTGCAACAGTATTCAGTATTATCCTGCTAGTGGTAGGCTCAATCGGGGTTTTTCTTGAATTACAGGAGTCTTTGAACATTATTTGGGGCGTCGAGCTGAAACCCGGGAGGGGTGTTTGGGGTTTTATTAAGTACCGGCTGGTATCATTTTCAATGGTAGTTGCAACCGGGTTTTTATTAATGATTTCATTGGTTATTAATTCTGCAATATTGATATTTAATTCATATGTGGGTGAAAAATTCCCAACTCTTATTCCTATGGCTTTTATACTGAATAATGCCGCATCATTAATAGTAATTACTCTTTTGTTCGCGATAATTTATAAAGTGCTTCCTTCTGTCAGGGTTTCATGGAGATATGTTTGGCTTGGCGCTTTTTTAACTTCGATTCTATTTGCAATAGGCAAATACCTGATAGGATTATATCTTGGAAGCTCTACTTTCACTTCAACATACGGAGCTGCGGCATCACTGGTTATCTTATTTGTATGGATCTATTATTCGGGACTGATATTATTTTTTGGAGCAGAGCTTACCCAGGTTTATAGAAAAAGATATAGTATAGAAAATTTACTGCCAGATGAGGACGGAATAATTATTCCGAAAGTCTCTGACCTTTTGAAAACTGCCGTAGATGAAAACAAAAACAAGAAAATAAACAGGTAATTCAAAATATGCTGCCTGCAGTAATAAGAAAAGGAGGGAAAATATTATTATGGGCTTTAGGCTCAGTAATTTTATTGTTAATTTTTCTTTTTATATTTATACAGACCGATACTTTCAACAAATATGCCCTTGAATATACTTTAAACGAACTCAATTCTTCACAGCAGCCCCGCAAAAACAAAATAAACGCGGAATCAATTGATGGCAACATCTTTAGCGGTATTAGGCTGAATAAAGGAAGTGTCTCAGTTTATGAAGATACCCTTTTGAGCTTTAATTACCTTTCCGTAAAATATGACCTTTGGGGCTTGCTTGATAAACGCATTATGCTTCATGAAATAATATTAAGTGACCCTGTAATTAATGCATCTAAAATAAAAGCAGGCGATAGCCTTATATGGAATTTTGAAAATCTCTTTACATCAAATGAAAAAGATACTACGCCTTCCTCACCATTTGAATGGGACGTGAATGTAGAGAACTTTAAGTTAGAAAATGGCTTTATCCGTATCGCAGGTGATTCAGTCAGTCCGGCTGCAAGATGGAAAGAGAAGAGAACTATCATGCAGATGTTTAATTTTAACCAGACTGATATTTCAAATCTAAATATTGAGCTTAGCGCAAAATATTACAAGGATTTCAAATCAATAAACGTCAAAAACATATCCTTTAACACCAATTCAGATTTCACCCTGCAGAAGCTTAAGCTGGATGTAAACTTAAATGAAAAGGAAAATTCAACTGACCTATGGAACTTTGAATTGGTTACAAACAGAACTGATATAAAAATTTACCGGCTTTATGTAGAAAAGTTTAATCCGTTCAATGCATTTGTATATGAAGATCTTGGTGATAAAAATGTGAATATTAACATTGATATTCAAAAATTTGATTTTGATGACCTCACTTTCTTCCTGCCGGAACTGAATTTTCTCGATAGCACAGTCGGAGTAAAACTGGAAGCTACCGGAAAATATGGGGACTTGAATGCTGATAATATTCAGGTCAGGCTCACAAATTCTACAATAAATTTTAAAGGTAACATCAAAAATCTTCAACAGCCCGATAGCCTCTACTTCGATGTTTTTGGGAATGAAATCACAATAAATTCAAAAGATATAAAATCTGTTTACAAAGGTGATATCCCGGATTTCGACGCGCTCGGTACTATAAATGCTGACCTCCATTACAAGGGTACGTACAGAGTCTTCAATTCTGAATTTACCTTAAACACTTCCGCCGGTTATGCAGATGGTGTATTGAATCTGGATATACCAAACGAAATTTATTCCGGCTATATAAATACAAAGGCGCTAAACCCCGGCCGTGTCTTAAACAATAAAAGTTTATTGGGTAATTTGAATCTTTCGGCTAAGTTTGATGGCTCCGGGTTTGATATTAATAAGATGAATACCAATCTTATTTATTCAATGACATCCTCACATATTGGCAAATACGACGTAAAGTATTCAGCAGGCACTATCCATACGGCCAGGGGAAATATCGCAATGAACATTAAACATGTATCATCAATGGGGAGTGCGAATGTTAATGGCAGAATAAATATTGTTAACATGAAGAATCCTGTTTATAATTTAAAAGGAAATGTTCATCAGCTTGATATTTCACGAATTACCGGAAGCCCCGGCGATAAGAGTAACTTAAATTTTGCATTCAATGTAAATGGAAGGGGTATCTCTCCTGAAAACATTAATGGAGTATATAAATTTGCTATAAGTGAGTCGGTTTACGGAAAGTATCAGATCCCCCAGACCCCGGTTGATGCAGAAATTCAGAGCAGTAATTCAAATGGGACTATAAAGCTTTCTACTGATATGGTCGATCTGGATGCCAAGGGCAGCTTTAAACTGGATAAACTGATTGATGTGATATTATACAACATATCTCAGGTTCAGGAACAAATCACTCAAAGTACAGGCACAACAGGGCTTCTTTCTGATTCCACTCGTGAAATAAGATCATCCTTACCGCGTAATATAAACTATGATAACTCTGACCTTAATTTTACTTACAATTTAGTAACTAAGGACAGCGTAAAGCTTCGCAAAATACTTAACCCGTTTGGAATTGGCTTTAATGGAAATATATCAGGTGATATATCCAATTCATCCGGTAAATTTTCTTCAGCAACAAAACTTGATGTAAAAAATTTTACATTACAGGATACGGTTATTGTGGTAAAGAATATGAACGCGGACTTTGTCATGAACAATGAATATATTGACGGCATAAACGGCGTTGATATTATGCTGAGGGCGGAAAGTGATAGACTTTCGTTTGGTTCAAACACATTTGATTCTATAATCACAAAATATAATATGCACGGTTCAAATGCTGATATTTTTTTCACAGCAGGTATGGATACAACTGCGGATGCTATTGTAAAGGGTAAGCTGAACTTTGGAAATGGCAGTATCAAAGCAGATCTTGATACTGTAAAATTTACTTATGGCGGCTATAATATTGAAAACAAAGATAACTGGGTCTTTAGCTTTGAAGAGGCTGATAAGATTAAGTTTGAACAGTTTGACCTTAAGAGCAGAAATGCAATATTAAATATTTCGGGTGTGCTTTCATTCAATAATGAAAGTGACTTAAAGATCGAAGGAAATAACCTGAAGATAACCGATATTGCAGCCATAATAAACCAGGCAGATTCAACTTATATAATTTCTTCCAGCAATGATATTGAAGGAGAAGTAACAAAACTCTTAATAAATTATAAGGGAACCTTTGATGCACCGGTGCTAAACGCCGAACTGGCTACAAATACTTTAAGGTATAAGGATACAGATATTGGCATTATTTCCTCCAAAATAAAGTATGAAAATAATATAGCCGATGCAAACTTAACTATGCAGAATGCTGATAACAAAGGTCAACTTACAATTAAAGGCACTATCCCCTATCAAAGCCCTTTTTCAGGTGATACATCCGCAGTATTTAATATTTCTTCGGCGCCGGTAGATATAAATTTTAAAGCGGATAATTTTGTGCTAGATTACTTTAGTGTTCTTATCAGTGATGCAGCCAGCTTAAGGGGAATTCTAAATGCTGATCTATCCGCAAAAGGAACTGCATCAGACCCGGCTTTAACAGGCAATTTAAAAATAACCAAGGGCGGGTATCTCCTTCCGTTAACCGGAATGGATTACAGCTTCGATGCATCTATGAGCACAGATAATTTTAAGCTGGTTCTGGATAATTTAAAAATATACAACGAAGATGATGACGCCAGGCATATTGATCTTTACGGAACTCTTGACTTCAAAGATCTAAAAATTACAGATATTAATATTCTGGCAATGGGTGATATGGTACTGCTGAACAAAGATGTAGAACAAAACGAAATGGGAGTATATGGATATTTGTATGCAGGTATTGGCAGCCCCCCGGTTAAGATTACCGGAAGCCTTGACAGCCTTTTTATTACCGGTCAGCTGTTGATAAAAGATGCGACAATTTCATCAGTCCCGCTTGAAGGAAGCGGCTACAATTCTGGTGATGATAATTTTGTTTACACAAATGCCGGCACGGACTCAGTTATTTATGATCTGGATTCCCTGATCGCTCTAAGCGCCGAAGACTATAATAAACTTAATCCGTTCGAAAAATTTCTTTACAAAGTTTCTGGCGATACTGTTAAACCAAGGTTAGTAAATCTTGACCTGAATGTGAAAACAGAAAATAATATTTACGCCTCAATTGATTTTAATAATCTTACCCGTGACAGGCTCTTTGGCGAGCTTAAGGCGGACCTGGATATCAAAACAGTAAATGGTAATTTGCAGGCATTTGGCAGGGTTGATGTCGCAGGTGATTCCTATTACCGCTTCTACAGAGATTTTAAGCTTAATGAAAGTAATATTGTTTTTGATGGCAATATTGCTGACCCAACACTCGATATAAAAGGTGTTTACTCAAGCCAAAAAACCACTGAACAATACGGCACAGTTACCACCAATGATGTTGAGGTTGTTATAACTATAAGAGGGAATGTAAAAAACCCGGAAGTTTCGCTGAATCTTTTCCAGGATGGCAGCGAAGTTTCAGGCAGTGACGCGCAAAGCGATGCTATAACGTATTTACTGTTTGGAAGGTACAAGAGCGAGCTCTCAGCTTCTGAAAGGACATCTGTGGCTTCATCGCTGGGTGCCTCTGTAGGGTCTCTCTACGCATCTTCATACCTCTCTCAGACAGTCAGGGAAATACTTCCATTTATAGTAGACGCACAGTTTAACTACACAGAAGGCAATGTGCAGAATACAGATGTTGAGCTTATTTCAGAGCTGGGTGATGCAAGAGTTAAATTTGGTGGAAAGCTTTTTAAAGATGTTAAAAATTTTGAGCTGGTGATCGATTACCCGCTTAACAAACTCTTGAAACTTAACCTGCCGGAAACATTGCTGCTTGAATTTGCCCGCGAAGAGAAAAAGCAGACTCTTTCCACAAGCCCGAGTGATAAATTAACAACAGAAATAAAGATACTTTATAAAATAAAATTCTAACAGATCAAATTCTTAAAGCTATATAGTGACTTTTAAAATGCCTGCCCTATTCCAAATTGTATTGCCCATTTTTTATCTTTGAAGAAGTTTGGCAAGTCTTCAAAGAGCCATTTCTTCCCTTCCGGCGCTGAGGGATCGTAAAGTTTAAATCCAAAATCGAATCTTATTGGTCCCACAAACAGGTCATACCTGGGGCCGAAACCGATTGCCAAAGCAATTTGCGAAAATTTAAAATCTTTGTGAGTTTCCCAGACATTTCCGTAATCAACAAAAAAAGCCGCTCCAAGGTTTTTCATGAATCCTTCAGC
>JBDTNV010000085.1:0-12915 GCA_039933555.1 Ignavibacteria bacterium | reverse complement strand
TACTCTTTTACTAGGGGCCCAGTTCCAAATATCGTTATTTAGCGACCCGTTGCTGTTAGTTGCAAGGCCGGTGGCCCAAATCGTATCTGTTGTTGCAAAGCCCGGCGCAGTATAGCTGAACTGAATAATTACAGCATGGTTTGTCATCGGAATATTCGAAGATTGAACGACCTCTCCGTTTGATAAATGAGTTTGAGCGTCAATGACTCCCAACACACCGTTTCTTGTTGATACATCTATTCCGGCCCCGCTTTTGCTTGATTCTGATACCTCTATCGTATAAGTTGCGGTCTGACCCGTTATAACCGTATCCGGACCTGAGATAAACACTATTACTCCCGGATCTAATGCAGATGCATGACAGCTGCAGCCTATTGCTGTGGATTTTAAAGTTCTTCCGTCAATTCCGGTAGAAAATGCGTAAATAAATATTGATGAGAAAAGTACAATAATAAATGCTGCTGCGCCGATAAATGATGTTTGGCTGAGTATGATCTTCTTCATTTTAGTATCCCCCGGGGATAAATTATTAATTTTATGTTTTAGTGTTTAATGCTTGTATCTCTGAATTTCTTCGGCTGATATTTTTTAAAATTCTTTAAAATAACCGAATTGCGGAATCTGTCATTTGTTCTTACCAGGCAGCCCCGGCTGTATATCCATAAATAAATTCCTGATTGCTCAAAAAACTTTTCGTCCCATTTTATCTTATTCATTTTCGCTTTCTCTCTTTCTTTTTATGTTATCTAAGCTTTATTAATTCGAATCCGGCTGACCGTCTTTGTTATCATCCTGAAAAGCTTTTTTGAATGAATCTTTAATGTTGTTATCAATCATGTCGGCATTCTGAGGCAGGTTTGGATTTAATACTGTCCCGTTTGATATAAACCATGTTGTCTTATTAAATACCATTGTTAAGTTCCCGGTTTTAAGATTAATGTTTGTTGCTTTGTTCATATTGATAATGAGATCCATTGATCTTTTTGATTTATACACAAAAGGTACTCCATTGTATGTTCCTTTTACAATAAAGGAAAACCTCTGGTTATCTGCATGTCCTTCGTTGAATTCAGGGTCAGAAACAGTTTGATTATCTTCTGCTTTATGCATCTGGAATTTTGCTTTTGTATAAATATCCCTTACAACGTAACCGGTAAATAATTCCTTTAAGCTGCCATCAAGTGAAAGGCTAATTACAAACGGCCCTGTCTGGTGAAGCTGGTTCAGGCCGTCTCTTTCTCTTTCATATTGTATATCGGTTATCAGCGCCTTTGCTTCTGTAATAACTATAACATCCATCGGATTATCGGTTGCATTATCATCCGCTTTTATATTTACGCTTAAGTCAGTTGCGCCGCTTGGTATCGTAATATCACCGCCGATATCGCAACCTGTTAAAAAGAAAGGTGCGGTAATGATCATTGCAGCTGATAAGATTATTTTTGATATTTTATTTGTTTTCATGTTAGTGATGTTTTAAATATTAATAATTATGATTTATTTTATTTTTTTTGTTTTTGAGTATTCTTCAGTGATCAGGGAATAGTAAAATGATCCTGCAGAGAACTTTGAGCTGTTCCATTTTACTTCATGGCTCCCTGCCCCGAAACTGCTTCTTGCAAGCTCATCGATAACGTTGCCCTTTTCATCATATATCTTTATGTTCACAAATCCGGGTTTAACCAGCGAAAATGTTATACTGCATATACTATGGTTTGAAATAGAATAATCTGTCGATGGTGTAAAATCGTCTGTTTCAGATTTTGTGTTATCCGATTTGCCAAGTTTCCCTGAAGCTTCATAATTAGCGTTATCTCCGGATGCTGTTTCCATTGAAGGAATTACCCACATTGTGTTCTGTGCCTGTGCGAATATTCCGCTGGAAGCTGTTAAAGTGAGTATGATTAAAGCTATCTTAATTGATGTCATGTTTTTTTATGATTTATATCGTTTTTGGTGTTTTTTCAGTGATTTTTAATGTTTGCAATAATTGCCGTCCCTTTAACTACGGCAATAATAGCGGATAATTTTCCGTTTGTCAAGTCCTTTGCGGTAAAAAACTTCAAACTATTTTCATAACTTCTTAAATATTCCCAGCTTGGTAACAATGATTTCTTACCCTGGAAATAACTTTTTTGAGAATCTATACCTTGGCGTTGTTTATAATTCACTTTCATACGGGATGAATTTTTTTCTTTGTTCCTTAGTTCAATCTACCACAAAATTCAGGGCAAACTATGATATATACTGTCGTTTTATATGATAGCTGAAAATGCTAAAATCAAAGAAAACTTTTGGATAAAATATTAAGTTAATCATTCCTATTTTTGCAGAACAAATGATACACGCAAAAAAAAATACGCCCTTGGGCAAGCTCTTTGCCATTTATCATAAGAGGCTGCTAAAAAAGCATTTTTTTGCCGTTCAACTTGCAGGCATGGAAAACTTTGAACTTATCAATGATTCAATGCCCGTTATTATGTATGCAAATCACTCCAACTGGTGGGACGGGTTCATAGCTTACCTCATAACCAACCGGCTATTGAAGAAAGATGATTACCTTATGATGGATATCGAACAAATGAAGAAATATTCATTCTTTAAATATATCGGAGTCTTTTCTGTTAACAGGAATATCCCTGCTGAAGCGGTAAGATCATTAAACTATGCAGCAGAACTGCTCACTAATTCAAATAAATACATGTGGATCTTTCCCCAGGGAGAAATGCTGCCCCAGGATAAGCGTCCATTGAAGTTTTTCTCAGGTATCGCAAAGATCGCAGAGAAAACCGGAAGCATAAACCTTGTGCCTGTCTGCTTCAGATATGAATTCATAATGGAGCAGCGCCCCGAGGTGTTTATCTCTATTGGTAAACCGGAAATTGTTGCAGGTAAGATCAACGGTGACCTGACGGAATCATTAAGGTCCACGTTTGAATCACAGCTTGATAAGCTTAAAGATGATGTCCTAATAGGCAATACATCAGCATTCAAAACCATTTTCATCGGCAAAAATTCTCGCAACAAAACATTTGATTAATTTAGTATCTGTATGGCTCCCCTCAAGAAAACACGCAGTGTTTTCGCAGTCCCGCCTTGGCGGGATTATGATTTGCAAAAAAAGCAACCGTGTTCGGGGGGGTTACAAATCTTTTAATCATGATCTCATTCCTGTGACGGTGTGTGTTAATAATTAATTCAAACTCACTTAAGGAGCCCAACTGCTTTACTACAACATTCTGGTTACCGCAATTCTATTTGTTCTAATGCTCATCTGCATATGGAACCTCTATATCCTAAGACCAAAAAAATATTCCGCAATGAATAATGACTCACTCCCCTTCGTCTCTGTACTTATTCCCGCACGCAATGAAGAGCTTAACATTTCTCAAATTGTAAATTCACTGCTTAACCAGGATTACCCATCATACGAAGTAATTGTCCTCAATGACAGTTCAGAAGATAAAACCGGCGAAATACTATCCGCAATACAATCAGCTCACCCTGAACTAAAAATATTAAACGGCAAACCTCTTGAAGATGGCTGGACAGGAAAGTGTTTTGCCTGCAAACAATTGTTTGAAGCATCAAAGGGTGAGTATATTTTATTCACAGATGCCGATACACTTCATAATAAAAATTCACTGCGTGATTCTGTAACAATGGCAGTAAATAGAAATGCCGATATGTTAACGCTCTTCCCTAAAATGACAATGATTGGCTTTGCCGAAAAGCTCATAATGCCGATGCTTTGGTTTACTGTAATGCTGCTCTTGCCGTTTTACTTTGTGGATAAAAAAGGATTCATAAAGTTCTCAATTGGCATCGGGCCATTTATGATGTTCAAACGGGGATCTTATGAGGAAATCGGGGGGCATACATCAGTAAGAAATGCAATTGTAGAAGACGTATGGCTTGCAAGAAAGATAAAGGAACACGGTTTGAGGCTTATTGTAGAAGACGGTCAGGATTTACTTAGTGTCAGGATGTACAGGAATTTCGGTGAAATTTGGAACGGCTTTTCAAAGAATATATTCGCGGGATTCGGATTCTCCTCTCTTGCGCTCTTTACTGCAAATTTCATCTATTTTTTGCTGTTTGTTCTTCCTTTTATGTTATTTTTTATTCAATTATCTTGCACACTTAATTTGGATTTACTGCTGGTTTTGCTCACTTTACAGGTCTTAATACTATATTTGTGCAGGGCAATGATCTCAGCAAGATTTAAGCTTGGCTTCATCTCAACCGTTCTGCATCCGTTAGGAGCTTTATCTGTCCCTGTTATAGCCATAAATTCATGGCGCTGGATAACCGGAGGCAAAGGTGCGCGATGGAAGGGCAGGACTTACCGGGCTAAAGAAGATAAAAAATAATTTAAGCAACTCAAAAATTTTATATGAAAAGTATTCTACTCACTGTTTTATTAATTGCAGCAGGTTTCACCCCGCTGAAGGCAGAAACAGTATCATTTACAATGTCAGCGGAAGTTGAGCGAACTGCGGCAATATCCCTTGATAAGGATTTTATTGCGCAGTATATAAAAGACCTTCAGATATACCCTAAGTTCTTTCCGAACATTGTAAGCGTTAATAAGCTTAACGATACTGAAAGCGAATGGCTTTATCTTGTCGAAGCGCCGCTTGCGACCCCATATAACCTCACCTTCGTGCTTGAAGATAAAAGCTCGGGTGATACACTCCTGCTTGAATCAAAAGATAAGATAAAAGATTACCTGTACTGCCGGGGTGTACTGAACCAGGTCAGTGAAAAAAAGACAAAGATCTCATTTGTTTTTAAGATCTCTATGACTCGCGAAAAAGCAAGCGATATTCACTTCCTGGCAGGTGTGCTTGGCGAAAAATTCCTGAGTGATCAGATGAAAAGCAAGCTAGAAGGTGACCTTGAAACCTTTATATCAAAAGCAACAAAAGATATGTACATTGCAAACAGAACTTCCGGAAATTAATCCCCCCGCGGGAAAAGCATTAAAGATTCTTACCGGTATTTTAATTGTTATGTTCCCTGTTGGGTTTATAATAATGTTTACCCCGTTTGGCGCGGAGTATTTATGGACAACAACTATTTTCCTGGGGCTTCAGGCAATTATTACCTTCCTCATTCTATCCAAACTTGCAGATCTTCTCTCGGTAGTTATCACAACAGCGGTAATTTTCATGGCTTCATGGTTCATTGAGTACTGGGGTGTCACAACCGGTTTTCCATTCGGCATATATTCGTATAGCCATACACTTGCCCCGCTCATTGGCGGTGTACCCCTGGCAATTATGTTTGCATGGTTCACAGTAACCGCAAATTCACTGCTTGCGGCTAGATTTTTTTTAAAAGGGTACTCTGAAGTTTCTGCAATTCTTATAGCTTCTATATTTGTTCTTGCAACCGATATACTGCTTGAGCCTTTCGCTTCATTTATAAATAGTTTCTGGATATGGGAAACTGCGTTTATCCCAATTCAGAATTTTATAAGCTGGTTCCTCATCGGGTTAATTTTTGTAATAACACTGTCTCAACTCGTTAAATGGCATAATGTAGAAATTAATAATTCACAATTATTTAAGATCCCGCTTTTAATAACCGCAATTAATATCATAAATTTTTCTGTTATCAATATCGCAAACGGTTATTATTTTCTTACTATAACAGGCATGGTAATATTAACAGTAACAATAGCGTCCATAAAATTCTTCAAGCCTGTCAAATAACCCTTGTAAAGAGGAAGGTTATTTTGAAGAACAATTGATTTTCAGTAAAACAACTTTATCCTGCACTATTGGTTACTAATGGGGATATTAGAGTAATGAGACTCCCATTTAAAGCGGAAGTTACATCTTAAAACATATGCAAACAGAATATTTCATAGTACTTATCATTAGCCTTGCTGCTCCGCTGATACTCAGCTTCAGCAAAAAAATGGATTTCTACAAATATCCTTCAAGGCTTGTATTATCTATTCTGCTGCCATTTATTTTATTCACTATATGGGATATCTTCGTAACAGCCCGCGGCCACTGGAGCTTTAACCCGCTATACACAGTGGGGTTCAGAATTTTCGGGCTGCCAATTGAAGAAATTCTTTTCTTTATTGTAATTCCCTTTTGCGGTTTATTTACATGGGAAAGTGTAAAGTATTTCACCCGCGGAAAGGGTCCAAAATGAAGGAATACACTTTACTTGCTTTTGCATCGGTAGCTATTGCAATATTGACAGATCTTTTCCTGGGAACCAGACTTCTTGTTAACAAAAAATTCTGGATATTCTGGTGTGTTATGTTCGTCCTGATATTTATTGTTAATGGATATTTAACATGGCGGCCAATTGTAATGTACGGTGAAGGATTTTATTTGGGCATAAGGTTATTTACAATTCCCATTGAAGATTTCATTTACGGCTTTTCATTAATTACTATGAACATTGCTTTATGGGAATTCTTTTCCCGCAAACTTAAAAAAGCATAAATGCTTTTGTAGGCGGCAGGGCTCGTAAAACTCCTTTGGAGCCTGCCGCAATTTTAGAAATTGTGTTGAATACTTGAAGAAAAAAATTATTGTTATCGGCAGCGGCTTTGGGGGACTTTCGGCCGCTATTAGACTCGCTGCAAAAGGGCACGATGTCGAAATTTTCGAAAAGCTCGATAAGCCGGGCGGGCGGGCATATGTCTATGAAATGAACGGCTTTAAGTTCGATGGCGGGCCGACGGTCATAACTGCCCCCTTCTTATTTGATGAGCTCTTTTCACTTGCCGGGAAAAAGAAGGAAGATTACTTTACTTTAAAAGCGCTTGACCCGTTCTACAGGATATTCAATCACAAAAAAGAGTTCTTCGATTATAACTCTGACACAGATTTTACACTAAGCCAGATCGATAAATTCAGCCCCTCTGATAAACAGGGATACCTCGATTTCATAAAGACCACAAAGGCGATATTCCAAAAAGGATTTGTTGAGCTTGCCGATAAGCCTTTCACAAATTTTTCTGATATGATGAAGATAGTGCCGGATATGATAAAGCTCAAATCTCATAAAACGGTTTATCAATATGCGTCAAAATTCATAAAGAATGAATTCCTGAGGGAATGCTTCTCATTTCACCCGCTTTTAGTTGGCGGAAATCCTTTTGATACAACTTCCATTTACGCGCTGATACATTATCTTGAGCGTGAGTGGGGCATCCACTACGCAATGGGCGGCACAGGCACAATTGTAACGGGGCTCGTAAAATTCTTCGAAGAGCTTGGCGGAAAAATTCATTACAACAGCGAAATTAAAGAAATATCGGTAAAAGACCGCAAAGTTACCGGCATTATGCTTGGTGATAATACATTTATCCCGGCTGATTCAGTTGTTTCCAATGCTGATGTAGCGTACACGTACAGAAGCATGATAGACGAGAAATACCGCAGTAAGTACACAAACAAAAAAATTGAGAATATGCGTTACAGCATGTCACTTTTTGTAATTTATTTTGGCACCAAAAAAAGGTACAATTCAGGCAATATTGCGCATCATAACATAATTCTCGGCAGGCGCTATAAAGAGCTGCTAAATGATATATTTAAACGTAAGATTTTAGCTGAAGATTTTTCATTATATTTGCATATGCCGACTATCACAGATAGCTCAATTGCTCCTGAAGGCTGTGAAGGATTCTATGTCCTCTCACCGGTTCCGCATCTTGCTTCCGGGACCGACTGGAAGACTGAAGCAAAACCGTACAGGGATAAGATAATGAGATTCCTCCAGGAAACTTACCTGCCGGATCTTGAAGAGAATATTATCGCAGAGCATTACATTGATCCGCTTCATTTTCAGAATACACTAAACAGCTACCTTGGCTCCGCATTTTCGGTGGAACCTATCTTCACGCAATCAGCATGGTTCCGCCCTCACAATAAGTCAGAAGATTTCGAGAACCTTTATTTTGTAGGCGCAGGCACCCACCCCGGTGCGGGTTTACCCGGAGTTCTTTCTTCAGCAAAGATCGTAGATAAAATGATAAACTAACTAATCGCAAATGACGCAAATTTTACTCTCTGAAAAAATTGTAACACCTATGAACTGCACTCACGAAGAGTGCAAAGATTACACACGCAATTTTGCCAAGAGCTTTTATTTTTCATCCTTCCTTCTGCCGAAGGAAAAGCGTGCCGCAGCATATGCGGTCTATACTTTCTGTCGCTACGCGGATAATATTGTTGATAGCGGTGCAATATCCTCTGTCGAAAATATCCGCGAAAAGTTTGAGGAGATAAATAATTTTCTTGATGAAGTATACGGGAATCCTTCAAAGGAAATTATCAACCGATCAGCATTCGCGCAGACAGTAATTAAGTACAATATCCCGCGCAAATATTTCACTGATCTCATCGAAGGGGTGTGCATGGATACCGAGCATATGAGATATAACACATTTGCGGAACTTGAAAACTACTGCTACAAGGTTGCATCTGTTGTGGGCTTAATTATGACCGAGATCTTCGGGTACTCACACAAAGCTGCACTGCCTTATGCCGTTTACCTTGGCAAAGCTATGCAGCTTACTAATATACTTCGTGATATAAAAGAAGATTACCAAATGAACCGGATTTACATTCCGCAGGATGAGTTGAAATGTTTTGAGTACACCGAAGAAAATATCAAAAACGGGAATATGAACGAAAATTTCGCTATGATGATGCGCTTTAATGTTGATAGGGCACGCGCATATTATGAGCTTTCTACACACGGCTTCCCATACCTTAGCAATGACGGCTCAAGAACAACTGTTGTGCTGATGTATAAGATATACTCCAGCATTCTAAATGAAATAGAGGCATACGGGTATGATATTTATTCAGGGCGCAGGTTTGTAAGTACTGCTGAGAAGCTTAAGCTGACTGGTCTGTACCTGATTAACCGCAGTGAGCGCAAAAGATTCTCCCGCCCGCCTGATTCAAAACATCACGAGCGCCTGCGTTCTTTATACCCCAACATGAATTTTGATATGTAATTTCTTTTTGGGGTGCTTTGACTGCGTCAATGCCCCATTTCATCTTGCAAGCACATGAAATCAATTTCCATTATCGGCTCGGGTCTCGGCGGTCTATCTGCTGCTATCAGGCTCGCTCACAATGGATGTGATGTTACCGTTTATGAAAAAAATCCCACACCCGGCGGGAAAGCCCGCTCATTAACCCTTAAGGGATACCGGTTTGATTCAGGACCATCACTTCTCACAATGCCATTTGTAATTAATGAATTATTCACATCAATTGGTGAAGATCCCGGCAAGTGGCTCACGCTTAACAAACTGGATAATTTGTGTAAATACTTTTATTCTGATGGTACTATACTTAATGCATACTCGGATACAGAAAAATTCGCAAAGGAAATTGAATCAAACACAAATGAAAAAAAGGAATCCTTCTATAAATATCTCAAATACTGCAAAACTATTTATGACTTGACAGCTGATATTTTCTTATTCAATGACCTTTACAGCATAAATACTTATTCAAACAAAAAGGCTTTGAAGACCTTACTAAAGCTGCCGAAAATTGATTCCTTCCGCACAATGAATGAAGCGAACCGTTCATTCTTCACTGATGAACACATCATTCAGCTATTTAACCGCTACGCTACATATAATGGCTCTGATCCGTACAAGTGCCCCGCAACGTTGAATATCATCTCACATGTTGAATACTCGATTGGCGGTTATTATGTTTCAGGCGGGATGCACATGCTGACAGAAGCTCTATACAGGCTGGCGGTAAAAAAGGGTGTGAAGTTCAATTTCAATTCAACCGTCACCAAAATTATTACTGAGGGCAGGAAAGTAAATGGTATTATAGCGGGAAGCAAAGAAGTATTCTCTGAAGCCGTGATATCCAATGCTGATGTTTACTCCACTTACGGCGCGCTGTTAAATGATGACCACACAAAGGCTGCGAAGAAATATAATAAGCTTGAGCCTTCCTCCTCAGCACTTGTGTTTTACTGGGGTGTCGGTATCATTTCAGATAAGCTTGATACCCACAACATTTTATTTTCTGGTGATTACAAAAACGAATTCGCTGAACTCTTTGATAAGAAAATATATCCCTCTGACCCTACTGTTTACATTTACATCTCCTCAAAATTCTCGCAAGGTGATGCACCCATAGGTAAAGAGAACTGGTTTGTTATGATAAACGCGCCTAATAACACAATCTCAAATTACCAATCCATGTCTCCCCCTTACCAAGGGGGAGTGTCCGGCTTTGCCGGACGAGGGGGTCTTAGTGAAATTAAAAAAACCATTATTGAAAAAATTAAACGTTTAACCGGATACGATATAAAAAATAAGATTGAAACTGAAGCGGTTATGACGCCGCAGGATATTGAAGAGCAAACCGGAAGCTGCGGGGGCAGCATATACGGCATATCCTCCAACAACCGAAAAGCGGCATTCTTGCGCCAGGCGAATGCCTCGAAACATTACAAGGGGCTTTACTTCGCAGGAGGCTCAGCCCACCCGGGCGGGGGGATACCGCTTGTGATACTCTCAGGTAAGCTGGCTGCGGAGAAGATCATAAAACTCAGTTGACTTATAATCAAACGCTCTGTGATAAAAACTTCTGCATATCTTTTTCTTATCCTCGCTGCCTCGCGGAGAAATGTTCTGTTCGGGATGACAAAAAAAACAAAAAACCCGGCAATTACCGGGCTTACAAAAAGTATATTGTCATTCCTGTTTGCCTTGTCTCTAAGGCGCAGGCAGGAATCTTGAATAATTTAAAAATAAATTTTATTTTCCTTTACCGCTTTTACTGCCGTTACCCTTTTTATTGCCATTGCCTTTTTTCTTATTCATCTTATTCTTTTTATTTTTCTTACCTGTTCCATCTTTTTTGGGAACGCAATCTTTATCCTTCTGCTGGATCCTGTCGCGCTTCCTATCACCGGTTACATTACCCTTCTTCGGATCTTTATTACCGTTTAAACTGAGATCTGCTGCTGATATTGATGTTACGGATATGGATGCTGCGGCAAAGACCAAAATCAGGAATTTCACAAACATGCTTTTCATTTTAAGCTCCTTAATTTATTTTTTTTGATTCTGTTCTTCAGTTATATGACATAATTTAATGATATTGGTTTAATCCTTATAATTGATAAACACTTAAGTAATTGATTTTATTAATCTGTAATTCTTATAAAATCTGACTAATCTGATAAATCTGACTAATCTTACCAATTTATTTTTACATATTCTTTTTTGTCTAGTTTAATACTACTTTTCTGGCTTCACCTTCAGGAGCTTCCATCTCTTTAAGAAGAAGAAATTTCAGAAGCAGATTTCATCAATGTGTTAAGAAAGCAAGTTGAAGAAGTCCAGAAACGAAAAAAATAACTTTTGTAACTCGAATCGCTGATTTCAGAAAAAGTCGAAACGGCGTTTCGACTTACACAACTAAGCTGTGTCAGGCCGTTCCTTAGCTTATGCTAAGTAAGGCGTAGCCAGCCAAGACACCTACAAATGATATGAAACCACCTTCCTTCGCTTGCACTCAGTAGGGCGTGGCCCCTCACTGTCAGAGCCAGTTCCCTGACTTAAGAAAGTCGTAGAACCGGTTTCTCGGTGAGGGGAGCTATAAACCCTCTCTCTGCGTCTCCCGCTTCTCTGTGGCGAATGCTTTCGCCTTTTGAAGGTTAATTCCTCTGTGAACTCTGTGCCTCTGTGGTGAAAGGTTTTTGATTTTGATTTTATATAATAAAAAAACTCCAACCGGAATAATCCAATTGAAGTTTAATTATAAATCTTGTGAACTGCTTTATTACCCGCTCTGTATTGCGGGGTCAGGCGGGGCGTTTTATTATTTCTTTTTTTTCCTGGTCACTCCCAGGAGTCCCGCACGCGTAATGATGGATTCATAGCTCCGGTTCAGTTTTCCTGCTATCTCTCGAGCTGATATCTTACCATAATGACTGCGGATATATTCATTATCGGATTCTTTCCATTTAACCGGTGCCCCGCGTAACCTTAAGCCAAGCCTTAGCGCTTTTTTAAAAACGGATACTGTTGTCATACCAAGTTTCTCAGCTATTTGTCTGTATGTTTTCTTTTTATAATTTCTTCTCAGGTACAGGGTATCTTCCTCGCTCCAGAAGCCTGGCGCCCCGGGTCTCCTTAATCCCATCTTCCATGCCTGGTGGTGCGTTGCTGAGTACGTCTTGTTCAGCTTGCGTGCAACTTCCTCAGCGGAAAACTTTTTATCTACCCATAATTTCCTAAGCAACACAAGCTCAGCCTCAGGCCATTTCTTTGTTGGCTTGGGTACATATATTTTCAGATAGCGCGCTTTGCTTTCAACAGAAATTACGCTGCGTTTAAGCGACCGGGCAATTGAATCGGGCTTCTTCATGCCGTAATTTTTCAATATATATTTGAGCTCAAATTCGGTCCATCGCCTAATTGAAGCTGATTTGATCCCTAATGAATTAGCCTTTATTACAACAGAGGACTCAGGGTGTCCGGTTTTTTTGGAAACATACTTTGCACCTTTTGTAGAATAATTTCTTTTCAGGATGCCGAGATGAGGTTTAGTCCATTGTGCCATAAAATACTTTTCTTAAAGGCAAATATAAAAGATTGCGGGATTAAAAAAAATCATAAATCAATCAATATCGAGGAGGCAGTCGAAACGGCGTTTCGACCTACATTACCTCCGTTACTTTGTGTCTCCGCGTTGAAGGCTTTTTGCTTTTATATAATAAAAAAACTCCAACCGGAATAATCCAATTGGAGTTTAAAAATAAATCTGGCGACGACCTACTCTCCCACAACCCTGCGGTAGTAGTACCATCGGCGAGGCGGAGCTTAACTTCTCTGTTCGAGATGGGAAGAGGTGTGACCCCCGCTCTATAATCACCAGAAAC
>JBDTNV010000084.1:0-13152 GCA_039933555.1 Ignavibacteria bacterium | reverse complement strand
TTTGGGCCAGCCGCTCATAACTGTTGCATTATTTTTCAAAAGGTAAACATATCCGCCACCGCCAAGTACATGTGTCCCGAATACTATTTCACGGATATTATCACCATCAACATCTGCAAGTACAGGTGATGAATATGAATTTACATCTCCATTTGGCATACTAAATGGAAATCCGGCAAGCGGAGTACCATCGCTGCTCCATGCAAATAGTGAAGAATATGATTCCATAACGATCTCGGGCAACGCGTCACCCGTTATATCTCCAACTGCAGCGCTTGATGCCGGTACGTGATTCAAAGTCTTGGGCCACCCTGGGAAAGTTGTTGCATTACCGCGGTATACCCAAACTTCACCTGAACCTGAGAGCCTTTTGTTGACAATAATTTCGAGTCCGCCTGCATTATCCATATTTGCCAGCACGGGTGTTCTGGAGCTGTAACCGTGATTGATAGGAAACCCCGGAAGCAGTGTTCCGTTTTTTCTGTAAGCATAAATAAATCCACCGGATGTTAAGCCGTGATTTGTCACAACAATATCTTCCTGCCCGTCGCCATCAATATCACCAAATGCAGGAGCTCCTTCTAATCCATATGTTGCTACTGTCTGAGGCCAGCCTGCCACAGCAGAGCCGTCAAAATTAAAGGCTTGTACGGTAAAACCCATATTGTAAACTATTTCAAGGTCGTTATCACCATCCATATTGCAGAAAATACCGCCTTCAAAAGTTGTACCTGAAATTGTTTTAGGGAAACCTGAAAATAGCGGGAAGGAATCTACATTATACGTTACATTATATGAATGCTGTCCGTCTGACTCAAGTACATTCACGAAACCCATAACATCAGGTATGACAGGTTGATTCAAATTTGAAAAGCTATATGGGTAAGGTTCACTAAAAATTATGTTTGAGCATAATAAAACGAGGGTTGTAAAAATCAATAAATATTTTTTCATTGAATTATTTTAAGTAATTTGCCGTTAATTTGTGGTTATGGAATTAATTGTGTTTAAATTTGTTCTTGTTTCCAGTGGCTAATTTAACTTAATAATAGAATTTATTCACTATAATTATTGATATTGAGGCTGTATTCCGCTTTTTTACTTTGTTATTAAAATAGTATAAGGCTATATTTATGCGTCCAATGAAAAAAATTTCTTTATTTTTTGTACTGTTTTTAGCTTTTTTTGGCACTTTACGGTCTCAGGATTACCCTACAAATCCCCAGGCAGTAGAGTTATTTATTGAAGCTAAAACTCTTGAGCTAAAGGATAATTATCTTGCTGCTATCAGCAAGTATAATGATGCCTTAAAGCTTGATAAAGCTGCAGGCATATATTTTGCTATGGCAAAGCTTTACTCAAATGTAACCCAGCACCAGAAATCGCTGGAATACGGACTTGAAGCAATAAAGATAAACCCGGATAACCTTGATTACAAAGAGCATGTTGCAGATACATACATAGTGCTTGGCGATTATAATAATGCGCTAAAATACCTGAAGGAAATTTCAGATAAGCGGCCGGATGATATAAGCATACTCTATAATATCGGCAGAATGTATGAACAGCTAAAGATGCAGTCTGAAGCAGTGAAGTATTACGAGAATATCACTGAAAATTACATGTATGATGAAACCGTTCTCCTGAGAATGGCGGATATTTATGAATCATTTAAAGACTATTCAAACACTGCTGCCACAGTAGAAAAATTACTTGTGCTGAACCCAACCGACCTGAACCTGAAATATTCAGCAGCAGCTTCTTATGTAAAAGTACCTGATTATGATAATGCCATAAGGATATACGAAGAAATATTAAGCACAAACCCCAACAACCGTGATGTACAGACAGAAGTAATAAAGCTTTATTTCCGCCAGCACAGGAATACCGAAGCGTTTGAAAAATACAGCAAGCTGATGAACAGGGATAGTGTTGATTTTATGACAAAGATGGATGTTGCAATTGCATTCCTGCAGGCATCAGCGGAAGATAAAGAAGCACTTGGAGTTTCGAGAAACATCTTGCAGAATCTGCAGGCTTCTTATCCCGGGGAATGGATGCCGCAATATTATCTTATATATATGGACGCCCAGGATAATCCGCAGGATGCTGAGACAAGGTTCAACGACCTGCTTTCAAAAACTGATACTTCGGCTGAGCTTTATGTACAGGTTGGGTTTTACTACTATGAAAAGAATAATTTCAAAAGATCATCTGAGGTCTTTAAAACGGGCGCAGCGAAATTTCCCGGGGATTTCAGGCTCGAATACCTCACAGGAAACTCATATTACAGGCTGGGTGATAACCGTTCAGCATTACCATACCTGGAAAAGGCCGTTGAGCTTAACCCGCAGGACCTGAATTCTCTCAGTAACTTAGGGCTGGTATATGATGACCTTAAGATGAATGCGGAGTGCTCGGCGTTATACGAACAGGCATTTAAGTATTATCCCGATAATGTTCTTCTGCTTAATAATTATGCTTACCATCTTTCTGAAGTTGGCGAGAAGCTGAACGAAGCAAAGGAAATGTCAAGAAAGACAATTGAAAAAGAACCTGAGAATTCTTCATACCTTGATACGTACGGCTGGATTTTATTTAAGCTGAAAGATTACAAGAACGCGGTGCTGTATATTGATAAAGCAATTAAAGTTGGTAAGAGTGAAACCCTTCTTGAGCATTTGGGGGATATTTACGAAGCGATGGGTGAAGTTGTAAAAGCCCTGAAAGCATGGAATGAAGCACTGCAAATGAATCCGGATAACGATGTTATCAGGCAAAAAGTAAATAAATACAAATAAGTAAATCAATATTTTTTTCCAAATTAATTCTATAAGATAAATCTATTAATTGTAATGAGTGATCAAACTATTCATGATGTAATTATAATTGGTTCCGGCCCAGCCGGATTAACAGCAGCATTATATACCGCCAGAGCTAACCTGAAACCCGTTGTGTTCGAAGGAATGCAGCCAGGTGGACAGTTAACAATAACTACAGAAGTAGAAAACTACCCCGGTTTTGAGCATGGCATAATGGGACCCGAGCTAATGGACCTGATGCGCAAGCAGGCACAGCGTTTTGGTGCTGATTGCCAGTTTAAGTTTGTTGATAAGGTCGATTTTTCGGCAAGTCCGTTCAAATTATATGTTGAAGGCAAAGAGCATCTGGCAAAAGCAGTAATAATTGCAACAGGCGCTTCAGCAAAGCTGCTTGGCCTCCCTTCAGAAACTGCATTCATGGGCTTTGGCGTATCGGCATGTGCGACATGCGACGGATTCTTCTTTAAAGACCAGCGGATTATTGTAATTGGCGGCGGCGATACTGCAATGGAAGAAGCAAACTACCTCACCAAGTTCGGGAAGGAAGTTATGATTGTCCACAGGCGCGGCGAATTCAGAGCTTCCAAGATCATGCTTGAGAGGGCAACAAAGAACCCGAAAATAAAGCTTGTAACTGATACAGTCCTTGAAGAAGTTGTTGGCGTAAATGAAGAGGGCAAGAAGAGAGTCACCCACGCTAAACTTAAAAATCTTAAAACAGGCGAAGTGACTGACCAGGAAGTTGAAGGTATTTTCCTCGGTATCGGTCATAAACCAAATACCGATATCTTTAAAGGACAAATAGACCTCGAAGATAATGGCTATATTAAGACCAGTAAAGTTAATACATACACAAATATACCCGGTGTTTTCGCATGCGGTGATGCCCAGGATCATGTTTACCGACAGGCTGTAACTGCGGCAGGCTCCGGCTGCATGGCTGCAATTGATGTAGAAAGATATCTTGAATCACTTCACGGTTAAATTAAAAAATTATTCATATTTTTGCGGGGATAGGACAGGCGCCTATCCCTTTTTTAATGGCTGAAAAATACGCAAATATAACATTCAATATTCCCGTAAATTCATTGTTCACGTACAGTGTCCCAAATGAATTTATCGAGGTATTAAAGCCCGGAATGCGGGTACTGGCCCCATTGGGCAATAAGGATATCACTGGTATCATTGTTTCCTTATCAAACACAACCGACCTTAAAAAACTCAAACCCGTAAAAAAGATACTTGACCAGGAGCCTGTTATAAATGAAGAAATGATAAACTTCTGCAAATGGGTGGCATCTTATTATATCTCTCCGTTGGGTGAGGTAATATTTTCAGCTGTGCCAAAAGGAATTGTGGTTGAATCAAAAATTCTATACTCCCTTACCGATGCTAAAAGGAATATACCGCTTACTCAAAATCAAAAAAGTATAATTGGGCTCTTAATTGATAAAACACTTTCCTTAAAACAGATAGAGGGCAGATTCAAATCCGGTAATGCAAGAAGTACCGTTCACTCGCTGGTTGCAAAAGGGATTCTAAAACAGGAGCATATTACTACAACCGAAACTGCAAAGGCAAAGTTTGAGCGGTATGTGGAGTTTGACTTGCTTGATGATTTCAAGGATTACACAAAGGAATCACTTGATATTTTCTTCAAAGAAAATAAATTCCGCTCAACCTGCCAGCCGAAGGTATTAAGATACCTGATTGAAAATAATATTTCGGGAATAAGTGCTTCTGAAGTATTAAAGAAAACAAAATCAGCTCTATCAGTACTAAAATCACTTGAAAAACGGGAGTTTATTACTTTAACACAAAAGCAGGTCAACAGGGCAGGTGAGCAGGATTTTGCCGACGATAAAAAGATAATTGAGCTGAATTCCGACCAGAAACATGTTCTGAATGAGATCCTTAAATCGGAGGGAGAATTTAAAACCTTTTTATTATTCGGAGTAACCGGAAGCGGCAAAACCCAGGTATATATAGAGGCCATCCAGAGTTTAATATTAAAAGGCAAAACGGCAATTGTTCTGGTACCGGAAATTTCATTGACTCCCCAGCTTATTCACAGGTTCAAAACATATTTTGGTGATATAATCGGAGTTATGCACAGCAAGCTCTCGGAGGGTCAGAGGTTTGATGTATATCAGAAGATTCGTTCCGGAGAATATAAAATCGTTATCGGAGCACGTTCTGCTCTGTTTGCTCCATTAACAGATCTAGGTATTATAATAGTAGATGAAGAACATGATCATTCATATAAGCAGACGGAAAAAAATCCGAAATATAATGCAAGGGATTCAGCCATTGTAAGGGCTAAGCTTAACAATGCCGTTGTTGTTCTTGGTTCAGCGACTCCCTCAATGGAAAGCTATTATAATTATAAAGCGGGGAAGCATGAAATCCTGGAATTACCTCACCGCGCATTAAAGACAAAACAGCCCAAAGTTGAAATTGTTAATATGCTTGATGAGCTCAGGCATCCAACCAAATACAAAAAATATGAAACCCCTGAACAGCGGGTGCTTTCTTCAAGGCTTATTAACTACATAGATGCGGCTTTAAAGAATAAGCAGGCAATTATTTTGATGCAGAACCGCCGGGGTTACTCAGCTTACCAGCAGTGCCTCGATTGCGGAACAGTGAAAATGTGCAGGAATTGTGATATCACGATGATATATCACAAACATAAAAATAACCTGCGCTGCCACTACTGCGGATCAGTTGAAAATCTTTTGGTAAATTGTGAAATTTGTGGAAGTAATAACCTAAAGTTAGTTGGAGTTGGTACTGAGAAGATAGAGGAAGAAATTCAAAGACTGTTTCCCGAAGCCCGGAGCATGAGAATGGATGCTGATACTGTTAAAGGAAAAGATGCGCACAGGAAAATACTCAAGAGCTTCCATGAAGGTGAGTTTGATATACTCATAGGCACTCAAATGATATCAAAAGGTTTGGACTTCCCGAATGTTTATCTTGTTGGAGTTATTTCTGCGGATATTGGGCTGTATATCCCTGACTTCCGCGCAACTGAGAAAACCTTTCAACTCCTGATGCAGGTATCCGGCCGCTCCGGTAGAATAAGCGATAACGGAAAAGTTGTGATACAGACAATGAATCCCGAAAACTACATTTTCCCAATGGTTGAAAATCATGATTTCGTTACCTTTTTTGAAAAAGAAATCAAGCACCGCTCTGTGCACAGCTATCCCCCCTTTTCAAAAATGATCCTAATAGAAATATCATCACCTTCACAGGTAAATGTTAACAATCACGCATGGAAGATTTATCATTTCTTAAACGGAAGGATAGTGAATTCTGACTGCAGGGCTTACCTGGAACTGTTAAAACCGGCACCTGCATTAATATATAAGATAAAGAATACTTTCAGGATGCATATTATTCTGAAGATCCTCAAAGCATCGGGACAAACTGCTTCTGAGAGCGAAAATATGATACATGCCCTGAAAGACTTCGTCTTAGGGCTAAAATTAAAATCCACCGAAAGAGTAGATGTTGATGTTGACCCATTAAGCTTTTATTAAGTTTATTTTGCAAATACCAGGTCAATCCACCTGTGCTCTGTATCAACTTTGTTAACTTTTACTTTTACTTTATCACCTATTCTGTATTTTTTCCTTCTGTGCCTGCCAACTATCTGGTAATTTTGCTGGTCTAATATATAATAATCGTCATTCATATCCCGCAGCCTCACCATTCCTTCTATCATACTTTCAGTTATTTCTACATATATCCCGTATTCCGATATTCCCGAAACTATCGCATCGAAAGTTTTACCAACGTTGCTTTCCATATACTGGCACTGTAATATCTTAATCGCTTCACGCTCGGCGTGAACGGCATTAATTTCTCTCTCAGTTGACTGTTTACAAATATCAGGAAGCTCTTTCTGGTAATGCTGATGGCGCTTCTGGTTCATCCCGCTTAATATTTCATAAAGTATCCTGTGAACAATAAGGTCAGGATAGCGCCTTATTGGTGAGGTAAAGTGAGTATAATGGTCAAATCCAAGCCCGTAATGACCGATATTTTCTTCTGAATATATTGCTTTGGACATTGCCCTTATGGTAATATCATTTATCAGAAATTCCTCAGGCCTTCCTTCAATTTCCTGCAGCATTTTCTGGATGGAACGCTTATTATCAGGATCAAGCCTTATGCCGAACTGCTTTACGAATTGCGAAAGCTCCGTTATTCTCTTTTTATCCGGTAAGTCATGGATCCTGTAAATGAAAGGAGGTTTCTGCTTCTGCCTTTCAACAAACAATGTAACACATTTATTTGCCATCAGCATAAAATCCTCTATCAACTTCATAGATTCAAGCCTTTCCTTAGGTTTTATGCTTTTTATCAGCCCATTTTCAATTTCAGCTTTTACTTCTGTTGTTTCAAAATCAAGGCTTCCTTCATCAAGCCTTCTTTTAAATAAAATATTGTGAAGCTCATTCATTTCATTGAGCTTCTCAAGGAATTTCCCTTCCTGCTTATCGAGTATATTCTGAACTTCCTCGTATGTGAATCTCTTTTTGCTGTTTATGATCGATTTAAATACATCATATTTAATTATATTACCTTTCTTATCAATTTCCATAAAACATGAAAACACAAGACGGTCAACTTTTTCCTTGAGTGAACAAATATCGTTGGAAAGTTTCTCAGGAAGCATGGGCACAACATCATTCATTAAGTAAACGCTCGTGCCTCTTGCATAAGCTTCTTCGTTTAGGACTGAGCCTTCTTTAACATAATGACTAACATCAGCAATATGAACACCAAGATAATAATTACCGTTATCTATGATATCCAGAGAAATTGCATCGTCAAAATCCTTCGCGTCAACAGGATCTATTGTAAATATCAGCTCTTTTCTCAGATCTTTTCTCTTCTTTATTTCATCTTTGGATATTTCGAAAAATCCGTCATCTTCGAGCTGTTTTAACTCATCTTTAACATGTTTTGGGAATGTTTTATTTAGTCCATATTTCTTTATCAGCGCCTTAAATTCTGTCGTAACATCACCGGCTTTGCCGAGTATTTGTACTATTTTACCTTCAGGTGAGAGGTCCTGGAATTCCCAGTTAACAATTTCACAAATAACTTTATCGCCATTAACTGCGCCTTTTAAGGAATTCTTAGGTATAAAGATATCCTTCCTGAATTTCCTGTCATCAGGCACAACAAAAGCATATTCCTGTCCCTTGGTGCTGAAGACGAGCTTGCCAACAATACTGTGCTTTTCACGCTTTATGATATTTTCAACAATAGCTTCACGTTCTTCTGTGCCTGCATACTCTATTATAGTAACCTCAACCCTATCGCCTGTTAAAGCTGTAAGCAGGTTTTTCTTTTTTATAGGCAGTATAACCGTACCGTTCTCTGTAGTTATCTCAGCGGCATATTCATTCTTCTTGTCCAGCATAATAATGCCTTCATAAAACGCCGTACGGCTGTTGTACTCGTAGTGTTTGCCGTTCTTTTGCAGCTCCCCATCGATTACAAGCTCATTTAATATATTGCGG
The DNA here is from genome assembly GCA_039933555.1 of Ignavibacteria bacterium. Classification (GTDB taxonomy): domain Bacteria; phylum Bacteroidota; class Ignavibacteria; order Tepidaquicellales; family OLB5; genus OLB5. Next base: position 4,787 of record JBDTNV010000084.1, on the reverse strand, counting down.
ACCTCGGCTTTAAGTGATTTATTCACCTTTAGCTTATTAAAAAGCATATTAAATTTTATGGAAAGAGATGGGGTATGTTTAAAGAGCCCCAGTATGTTCTGTTTCAGGTCGTCTAATTTTGTTTTAGCCACTTTAGTGTTATTTAATTTAGTAGCGGATCTTGTAGGTCAGGCCGGCTCTTGTTTCAAAACCGGCATCACTGTTATATAATGAATTTGAATATGTTCTTGATATCTGGATAAGAAGATTATTGGATACGTTAATGTTAAGCAGTTTATTTAACGGGTACTCGATACTAACTTCAAGGTTATTGATATTTGAAAGTATTTTCCCGCCGAATTTCACTATAGCATCGCCGAATGCCGAAGTAATCTTAATATCAGTACTGCTTAAGTTACCGCCGTTATATATTACTTCAGTGTTTACAATAAACGGTGCAATTGATCTGAGCGCTTCATACAAAAGTGATGACGCGAGGCCCGAACCGAAATTACTTCCCAGGTTACCAAGGGCGGTTGATCCTTTTATAGAAGGGCTGCCAAATAGCAAATATGATATTGCGTTTGTCTGAGCCTGAGGCCCGGTTTGCCTGTTATCATTTTCATCTCTTAATGATAAAGTAAGCTTTGGTAAATATCTGGTTCCTGTAATATCCAAAACAACGAACATAATTTCCTGGGTATTATTTTCAGGAACTGTCCGGATATTTTTATACTCAGCCTTAATATTTAATTCAGGGTTATTGTAATCTCCGTTGAAATCGAGATAGCTGTTGTTTATCCTGAAATTCTTGTAAAACCTGTAATAGGAATCCCCTACAATGTTCAGCCTCCCAAAGAGCTGAAAACGTCTGTCGGGTGTCCTGTTATCCAGCCGCAGGTTTCCCTGGAATTCACCATTTAATTCCTCACGGGTCAGGCTGTTCATGTTAACATTTACTATAATATTCTTCTCCATTAAGATATCCAGGTCATATGTGATGTAATCAGCAACAGTTGGCTCCCGCTTTTCAAGGATATAATTATATCTCAAAAACGGGTCAATGCTGCCAAGCTCTTCCTGCGAAACTGAAATTGTGGTGTCAAGGAATTTATAGCCTGTAGAATCAGTAAGGATCCTGTATGTAAAATCATCCGAATAAACATCATAAGCCAGGCTTGAAATTGCGGGGAAGAATAATTTCGCGCTTTTAACAACCAATTGCCCTGATACAAGAAGATTTCTAAGGTTTCCTTTTATCCTGATCGGTGGGTCACCTATTCCGCCAAGCATTTCGCCATAAAATCCAAATCTGTTCTGGATAGATGAACCATCAAGAAAATACATATCACCGCTTGTGGTTAGATCAATATCGTTCACACTTAAGCCGGCAAAATTAATTTTCCCAAAAACATCAATATGCCTGGCCTGGTCCCTGTCATTATAGATAGAAAATCTCTCTATTACTATATCAGACTTATCGGTTTTCAGGCTGGTTTCGAACCTGTAATATAAGCCGTTCCATGTAAAAAATAACCTGCCCCGGGTAATATTAGCATTCCCTGAAAATATCGGGTCAGCTATTGTTCCCTTTGCCGTGATTTCACCGTCAAGGAAACCCCTTAGATCAGTGAAGTTAGGAATAGCTTTTGAAAAGAAGTTTATCTGGAAGTTTGTTGCTTTCAGGTCAAGATCCAAGGGGCTTGTCAATACTGTCATATAAGTAGAGCTATCCGGTGTTTTCAATGGATTGTTGAACGGAATATTGCCGGTCAGCCTCAGCTTACCTTGCCCCTGGGCATTACTCATTAACACGTCTGTGGATAGATTGTTATTTGAATAATCTATAAATGCATCAACCCTTCCAACTTTATTGTTATCATATCGTAAAAGGCTTGTGTTCAATTCAAGCCCCAGCTTTGGATCATCCATTTTACCTTTAAAGGTCATAAGTATTCTTCTGATGTTTCCCTTGAACATTGATTCATATTCAGTAAGCTTTGTTTTTTTGTTATAAAGTGCCTGTGGATTGTAGATAAGTTCCATCATAGCGGGTATGCTGATGTTTTTAGCTTCAACATACACGTCGCTTGAATCATTAAATGAATAATTGCCGCCCACACTGAAGTTCACGTAGTCTCCGGTAAGATCAAACTTGTCAAAAAATACCCGCTGGTTAGAAGCATAGGGGAAATAACTTACCAAAAGCGTATCACTGTTTGATACATCTATTCTGTTAAAGCTCGCAAACAGGGTATCGATCTTCAATGTTACTGAATCGGATGCCAGATCTATATTTCCGTTCATGCTTATTGTTATCATTGAATCCTGTGTAGCTTTCAGGTTAAAATACTGAACAGCATTCGTTAACTTAAAAACAGTCTTAACGCTGTCATAGATCCTTGTTCCTATCCTTAGGGTATCAGCATTAAAATTGATAAGTGAATTAAATGAGCCAAAATCGCCGTGTTCAGCATTTTTGTAATTTTGATAACTATTAAAGTGCCTGAATTCGGCCTGTGAGTTTGCCAGCATAAAAACAGTATCCTTGTAAGCAAAATTGTTTAGATCAACTGTTGTTGTACCGGTAAACCCTTCCTGTGAATTTTTAATACTCCCTTTTATGCTTCCGTCAAAATACATATCACTTAAGAAGAACAATTTTGAAATAGCTTCGGGATTCTTTGTCTTTAAGTCGTATGTAAAACTCATATCTGACGTAAAGATCTTATTATCCTGAACAGGCAGAAGTGTATCCAAATGGAATTTTTTTGAAATTTCATTCTGTATCATTACGACATTACTTGCAATAACGTCACCAATTTCAGCAATTTTGAAATTTCCCTTTGCGTTGAAATCCACAAGATTAGAGCTTAACGTAATATAATCATTTACGCCAGTGGTTGATATTTTAAGGTCAATGGGTGTAGCAAGAAAATCATAATTGCCGTAATATGAATTTGCAAGATTAATATTATATGTTCCCTCAAGCCCTTCGGGAGATATACCCTTTCCATTGAGATCAAATGCGAAAGTTAAATTGCTCTTATCTGAACTATTCTTTGTGAATGCAGAAATATCCAGGTTATGGACCTGGCCTTTCAATGCATAAACCGGATTATTAAAATCCCTGACGTTTACATTTCCCTTAACTGCTGCATCAAACTTACCTGAGGCATACTGTACATCCATTTCAACATTGTAACCCCTAAGGTTAATTACCCCCTGTGACTTATCTATTTTCTGCTCTAAGAGTTTTGTATCCCTTAATTCATACTTAAGAGTAGTATTTATGTTTGCCAGCTCAAAGCCGCTGCCAATTGCTTCCACATGACCGTTAATATCACTTTCAAGCTTCTGGTTCTTTATCACCTTGCCGATATTCCCTTTTGTTACATCAACTGAGGTACTGTAATTAAAGCTTGGTGTCGTCAGATTCAGATTAAAGAAGCCTTTAGCGTTACCAACTGAAGACTGAACATCAAAAGTGGTTTCGAAATTGATCGGCTCACCCTTATAGGTAACATCACCTGTTACTGTTCCAACATGAGTATAGTCAGGTATCGGTAACCCGGGTGTATATATCTTCGTATCCCTGGGGTCAATTCTAAGGTTTTCGCCTTTCATATCAAACCATAGTTTTTCAGGTTCAGTAAGATTTACCATTCTGCCCCTGAATTCAAAATTACTACCCAGGGTCCTTATCTTCATCGCTTCGACCAGGATATCGTCAAAGGTGCCTTTGCATGTCAGTTCAAAAGTAAGCTCATTATCCAGGAAATCAAGCTGAGGCAAAAACGCTTTCATGTCATCAAAATCCAGATTTTTGGCAACAAGAGAAAGGCGCATTTGTTTATCTTTCCCCTTAAAGGTCTCCAGGCCTTTAAGGTCCTCGAAATTTACAAGGTTAATCTTATCAATAAAGATATATTCTGATTTTATCCAGCTTCTTGAAGTTTCAATATTAAGCTTATTGATCTCAGCCCTTGAAGTTGAGAGATAAAATTCCCCTGAGAGCCCCTTAAGATCAAACCCGAAATTGGAATTGAAGCTCATCTGGTCAATCCACAACTTAATGGCATTTTTATCATACTCCGCACGCGCTTCAAAATTGAGCGAGCCGATGCTTAGGTTTTCTGAAGTAATGCTTTTTTCGGGATGGATGTTCTTAAGTACACTTGCGTCATACGGCAAGGCGCCGTACATAATATAGTTCAGGTTATTGAACCTGAGCCTTCTTACATCTATTTTCCAGTTAAATTCAGTGGCTTCATCAATTGAATCTTTGGCAGTTTCGAACATATACAGAACATTCCACACCGTATCACCCTTATCGTTTCTTATCCTGAAGAAATTTGCGTGGGGGTTTTCGAGGATTACTTCTGTTAGATCTATGTGTTTGTTGAGCAGCCCGAAAATATCGAATTTAACATTGACAAAATCAAACCTTATCATTTCTTCGTTTTTAACCTTGACAGAAGCATCTTTGATCACTAATTCGCTGAAGAAATTACCCTCAATATCACCAATTGTAATGGCTGACATTTTGCCGGCATATTTTTCATTTACTGTATCTACAATATAATTCTTAAGCCAGTTCCTGAATATTCCAGTTTGCGTAATTGAAATTATCAGGGTAATAAAAAGAAGAAATGATAAAAAGATCAATACAACTGCAGAAAAAAACCTGGATTTTTTCCCGGGTTTCGGAGCGCCATTTTTATTGGCCCGTTCAGGCGCTTTTGGACTTCGAGGTGTTTCTATTTTTTTTTCTTCAGCCAAATAATTTACTTAGTGTAAAGCTGAAT
>JBDTNV010000083.1:0-13292 GCA_039933555.1 Ignavibacteria bacterium | reverse complement strand
AAGGAAAACTTATCAGATTTATGAAAATATCCACAGCTGAATTTGTAAATAGTGTATCAGATCTAAACCAGCTTCCGACTGCACATTTACCTGAAATTGTTTTTATTGGCCGTTCTAATGTAGGTAAATCGTCACTAATAAATAAGATCTGCAACAAGGCTAAACTGGCTAAAACCAGTTCTGTTCCCGGAAGGACCAGGCTTCTTAACTATTACCTTATCAACGAAGAATTCTATTTTGTTGATTTACCCGGTTATGGCTATGCCAAAGTTCCTGAACAGATAAAAACAGGATGGCGCAAGCTTGTTGAAGAATATATCAGTACACGCAAGAACATCAAACTGGTTTTTGAATTAATGGATTCAAGACACGACCCTACTTATCTTGACCAGCTTATGGTTAACTGGCTAGAATACTATGAAATAAATTACGCAATTGTCCTTACAAAAGCGGATAAGATCTCTGCAAATAAGATGGAACGGCAGATCTACCGTACCAGTAAAATTGTAAGTAATGATGAGCTTTGCAAGGATTACGTTCCTTTTTCGGCTATATCTGGAGAAGGAAAAGATACTGTAAATAAACTGATCACTGAAAGTCTGATTTCATAAACCAATAAACCGGAGATATCTTTGCTTAAAAAAAAGATATTCACCCCGGGACCCACTCAGGTCCATCCCGATGTTTTAAAAGCTACTATTTCATTTGATACCTACCACAGAAGCTCTGAATTCAGAGACTTCCACAAGAAGCTAAATTCCAAACTTAAAAATATTTTCAAAACATCACAGTACCTGAATATTCTAACCACTTCAGGCACAGGGGCGCTTGAAACAGCGGTAATTAATTTCTGCAAGCCGGGAGATAATGTTCTGTTCATAAACCAGGGAAGGTTTGGCGCAAGGTGGGGGACAATATGCAAGGCTCACAATCTAAATGCTGTTGAATTGCATATCGATTACGGTAAATGCGCTGAAATAGCTGATCTTGAATCAGTTAATTTTACAAATATCGCTGTTGTGTTCTTAACGCATACAGAAACATCAACGGCAACGCTTACTGATATTAAAAAACTTACAGAATACATTAAAAGTAAAACAAACGCGCTGATAATAGTGGATGCAGTTACATCTGTCGGCGCTATTGAATTCAGAATGGATGACTGGAATATAGATGTAGCTGTTTCAGCTTCACAAAAAGGACTTATGACTCAGCCCGGCATTGCGATTATAGCTTACAGCGAAAAAGCTAAGAATATTATGATGGATAACCCAATGCCCCGGTATTTTTTTGACCTGCGGAAAGAGCTGAAATCTTTTGAAGAAGATGGGCTATCGATGTGGACACCGGCTGTTGGCATATTTTACGGGGTTGATAAAGCTTGTGATATCATAATGGAAAGAGGACTCGAGAATCAATGGAAAGCTACTCATGAAATGGCAGAATATTTCAGGAGCACTTCTATTGATAACGGGTTTGGACTCTTCTCATCGAGCCCAAGTGATTCACTGACCGCATTGACAATGCCGGATGGAATACCTTCAGGTAAGCTAATTAAGGCTATGCAGTATAAATATGGAACGCACATTGCCAACGGGCAGGCAGAAATGAAGGATAAGATCGCCAGGTTCTCGCATATGGGTGATCTGGAGCTTGATGATTTTAAGGAACTTTGTAAATTGCTTACAACTGAATTAAAGAACCTGCAATCCTAACTCAATTTGAATAAAAATGTAAGTATATACCTCGCCGATGATATGCATCCCAAAGGTGTAAGTTTACTTCAGCAAAATTTCAATGTTATTGATTTAAAGGGATTGCCCAATAATATCCTTTTGAATAAGATCAAATCCATTGCTAAAAATAATGCATTTAAGAACTCAGCTTTATTGATCCGCTCGGTAAGAACCTTAGATAAATCTTTTCTTAAATCGCTCTCATTAAATACAGATGTCAAACTGATTTGCACAATATCAGCCGGCTTCGATAACATTGACCTGGATCATTGTAAAAAATATAAGCTTGATGTTATGAATGTTGCCGGCGCTAACAGTACATCTGCTGCAGAATTTACTTTTGCTCTTATTCTTGCCATAACAAAGAACATTATCCGGGCTGATAAAGATATGAAAAACAATATCTTCGATTACAGTAAGTTCAGTAATGCTGAGCTTTATGGTAAGACCATTGGCATTATTGGTGTTGGCAAGATCGGGTCAAAAGTTGCAAAGCTGGCAAAGGCATTCGGTATGGCAGTACTTGGTAATGATATTAATCCCGAAGTCAGGAAGAGATATTCCTCAATCAGGTTTGTTTCGCTGGATAAGATCTTAAGTTCTTCAGATATTGTGACAATTCACACTCCGCTTAATAAAACCACATACAAATTTATAAATGAAAAGAAATTGAAATTGCTTAACGCAAAGTCAATCCTTATAAATTGTTCACGCGGCGGTACAGTTGATGAAAAGGCTCTTATTAAATTGTTATCAAAAAATAAATTACACTATGCAGCAGTAGATGTTTTTGAAGATGAGCCTTCTTTCAATAAAAAGTTTGTTAAACTGAAGAATGTAATACTAACTCCGCACCTGGCAGGAAAGACTGTTGAAAGCAAGGAAAGAATGGGGATTGCTGCAGCGGAAAATGTTATTAAATATTACAAAAAATCAAAAAGTAAGCACAAATTAATTAATTGAAATACACAAGAAAAATCAGTAAATTTGTTAAATTAAGCAATTTTTGGGAGGTTTAATGAAGTTCACTGTTAAGAGCAATGATCTCATCAGCGCTATAAATAAAGTTATTTCTGTAACACCTACACGCTCCACTTTACCTATTTTAAGCAATTTATTCTTTAGCCTGGAAGGCAAAGAACTTACTATCATCGGCTCTGACCTTGAAGTCTATATTGAGGTTAAGATAAATGTTGATGGTAAAAGTGATGGTCAGGTAGCATTGCCTGCCAAAAAGCTTGAAACATTACTGCAAAATCTCTCCGGTAAGGAGCTGAATTTTGACCTGCAGAGCGGCTATAAAACAATTATCAAGACTAAGGGCGGTAAATGGACACTCACAGGGGAAGACCCCAATGATTTCCCAATGCCTGCAGTAGTAGAAGGGTCAAAAGAGATCGATATTGATGGAGCATTGATATCAAGATACCTTCCCAAAGCTATCCATGCGGCAAGCAGTGATGAGCTGAGAAGAAGCATGAATGGCGTCTTCTTTGAGATAAAAAAAGGGGAGTTCAAAGTTGTTTCGACTGATGGTCACAGGCTAGTGAAAATTATTAATAATAATTTTGACTATGCCGGCGATAAAACAAGCATGCTGGTACCTATTAAAACCTGTCAGCTTATTTCAAGGCTGTTTAAATCCAAAACAGGTTCTGATGATGCAGCAGCAAGTGAGGAAAGTAGTGATGCCCCGAAAGTTTCAATATTCTTCAGTAATGAATTCCTTAAATGTTCATTCGGCAATATTACAATACACTCAAGGCTTATAGATGATACTTTCCCTAATTATGATTCTGTAATACCCAACGATAATGAAAAAATTCTGAAAGTTGTTAAAAATGAACTGGTTGGCGCAGTAAAAAGAAGTATAATAATGTCTGACCAGGTGACCAATAAGACCTCTTTTTATGTTACAGAAAGCGAATTAAAAGTTAAAGCAGCTAATAATGAATACGGCACTGATGCAGATGAATCCATAGACTGCAGCTACACAGAAAGCGATGAATTTGAAATTGCTTTCAATGGCAAGTACCTTCTCGAAGCAATTCAGCTTTTTGATTCCGATGAGCTGTTGTTCGATTTCAGCACTCCACTTAAGGCTGCTATTATAAGGCCTTCGGAACAAATGCTAAATGAAGAGCTGATGATGCTGGTTATGCCTGTTAGAAATATCTGATAGGAATAACCGGACTATGATCCTTGAAGAGCTGCGTTTGGCGGATTTCAAAAATTATAATGATTGTTCTTTCTCGTTTAATCCAAAACTGAATTTCATTCACGGTGAAAACGGAAATGGTAAAACAAATATACTCGAGGCAGTTTCTATGCTTTGTTATACCAAAAGTTTTTTAATGAATACCGAGCCTGACTGTGTTAAATACGGCAGGGAAGCATTTGAAGTGGTCGGTGATTTTAAAAACAGGGTTGAAGGCAAAAACAGGGTAAAGTTCATTTATCACAAAGAAGAGAACTTGAAACAGCTCTTTTGTGATAGCGAAAAAGTAACCCGCTCAAATGATTTTATCGGCAGGTTCCCGCTGGTTGTCCTTTCGCCATATGACCTGAAGCTTACAACCGGCACACAGGCAGATAGAAGAAGGAATTTTGATCTTTTAATATCACAGGTAAGCAGGGTTTACCTTAATGACTTAAGGAAATACAATAAGATCATTAAACAGAAGAATTCCTTATTAAAGGATAACCTTGTGACCGGAAGATATACAAATAATGATCTAAGAGAACTCTTATTGGTGTGGAACTCAGAGCTTCTTGATCTTGCTGTTAAAATTATGATAAGAAGGCTCGATTTCATAGAAGAATTTCGTAAATACATCACAGCTAGTTTTGAAAGAATTGTAGGCGCAAAGTATATTCCGGTTATTTCGTATCAAAGTGAAATAATTGGCGAGCATGATGCTTCTAAATATGACCTTGAACTGCTGAAAGAAAAGCTTGGAGCAGTTCTTAAAGAAAAAATGGATATCGAAATTAAAAGGGGACTTTCACTTGCCGGGCCGCACAGGGATAACTATTTGTTCAGTATGAATAAAAATGGTGAACTCTTTGATATGAAAACATTTGCTTCACAGGGTGAACATAAAACTTTCATTGTTTCGCTAAAACTTTCTGAGTTTGGATATATAAACGAGAATTTAGGGCACACTAACACAGGCGAACCTATACTCCTTCTGGATGATGTATTTTCGGAGCTTGATAAAGGCCGAATTTCAAGGATATCAGAGCTGATAACAGATTTCAACCAGGTTTTTATTACTACTACTGATATAGAGCATCTTAATATCCTGAAAAGAAATTTTAATGACGTAAGTTCTTTCCATATAGTAAACGGGAGAGCGGAAAGTGTTAATTGATTTCAAAGAGAGGACCAAAAAAACTACTACACTTGATGCAGAGATATCAAATATTCTCGGAGTATTTAAAAAGGAAAAAAAGAGACGTTTTGCATTCTGGAATGATGCAGTTGGAGAAAAAATTGCTAAAATAGCATCACCATCTTATAAGAAACATGATGTTTTGTTTGTTAAAGTACAGGATTCTACATGGAGGTTTGTACTTTCACAGCAAAAAGAAGAACTTCTTGAGAGCATCAACAAAAATTTGAATGAAAATAAAAAAATAAAGGATATAATATTTAAGTAAATGGCAGATAAAAAAGATAAAGCTGTAAAAAAAGCAGAGCCTAAAGACGGATACAATGCAGAGAGTATCCAGGTCTTAAAAGGACTTGATCACGTTAGGAAAAGACCTGCGATGTATATCGGAGATGTTTCAAGCAGGGGTCTCCACCATCTTGCATACGAGGTTGTTGATAACAGCATAGATGAGGCATTGGCAGGGTATTGTGATAAGATATCACTTACTATTAATAAAGATAATTCCATTACTGTAATTGATAACGGACGCGGAATCCCAACGGGCATGCACCCGACCGAAAAGAAGTCGGCGCTTGAAGTGGTAATGACAGTTCTCAATGCAGGCGGTAAATTTGACAGGAATACATACAAAGTATCCGGTGGATTGCATGGAGTAGGTGTATCGGTTGTAAACGCGCTTAGCAAATGGCTTAAAGTTGAAGTAAGGCTTGATGGCAAAATATTTGCGCAGGATTACAAAGCCGGGGTCCCCACTGCTCCCGTGAAGGTAATAGGTAAAGTGGATCCTAAAGATACAGGTACTACTACTACATTTATGCCTGATGATTCAATTTTCAATACTGTTATTTTTAAATACGAGATCCTCGAAGACCGGTTAAGGGAGCTGGCATACCTTAACAGAGAAGTAACTATTGTTATTAAAGATGACAGAAATAAAAAAGAGGATAAATTTCATTTTGAAGGCGGTATTAAGGAGTTTGTAAAATATATCGATTCATCAAGAAAATCTTTTATGAAGGAACCCATTTTCATAAAAGGTGAAAGAGATAATACACACGTAGAAGTTGCGTTTCAGTATAATGAATCATATAACGATAATATCTTTACTTATGTAAATGATATCAATACTCATGAAGGCGGTACACATCTTGTTGGTTTCAAAACCGCGCTTACAAGAACATTGAATAATTATGGCAGTAAAGCAAATATCATTAAGAATGATAAGATACAGCTGACGGGGGATGATTTCCGCGAAGGATTAACATGTGTTATCAGCACTAAAGTACCGGAGCCTCAGTTTGAGGGTCAGACCAAAACCAAGCTTGGGAACAGTGAAGTAAAAAGTATTGTTGAAATGATCGTCGGTGAGCAGTTGCAGCAATTCCTTGAAGAAAACCCTCCAATTGCAAAGAAGATCATTGAAAAATGTCTTCGCGCAGCAGAAGCAAGGGAAGCCGCAAGGAAAGCAAGAGAGCTCATAAGACGTAAGAATGCGCTTGAATTCTCAGGGCTGCCCGGCAAGCTGGCTGATTGCTCGATCAGCGACCCTGACCATTGCGAAATATACCTTGTTGAGGGAGATTCCGCGGGTGGTTCAGCTAAGCAGGGAAGAGACAGGCGCTTCCAGGCTATACTTCCGCTAAAGGGAAAGATACTTAATGTTGAAAAAGCCAGGATGAACAAAGTTCTGGAAAATGAGGAAATAAAATCAATTATAACAGCTCTTGGCGCAGGCATTGGAAACTCAGATGAGTTTGATGAGAGTAAGTTAAGATACGGAAAAGTTATCCTTATGTGCGACGCCGACGTGGATGGCTCGCATATCAGAACACTTTTGCTTACATTTTTCTACAGGCATATGAAGGAGATCATAGAAACAGGCAGGCTTTATATTGCACAGCCGCCATTGTATAAGATCAAGATAGCCAAGGAAGAGCATTATGCGTATGATGAGAATGAAAAAGATCAGATATTGAAGAGATTCAAAGTGAGCGCTAAAGCTTTAAAAGATGAAGCGGCAGCGCCATCGGAGACTGAAATTACAGAAACCGGTGAAGTAGTAACAAAAGGCAAAGGATTTTCAATTTCAAGATTTAAAGGTCTGGGTGAAATGAATCCTGAACAGCTTTGGTCAACTACAATGAATCCCGAAACCAGAACTATCCTAAGGGTTTCAATTGATAGCGCAGTTGCCGCAGATAAAGTATTTGAAACATTGATGGGTGAAGAAGTAGAGCCCCGCAGAGCATTTATAGAAAAAAATGCAAAGTACGTTAAAAACCTCGATATCTGATTATTGAAGAAATCAGTATTTTTAATATCTGCAATTCTGGTTTTCTTTAGCGGAACTGTTTATTCACAAAAAACGGTTCCGTTTAAAAAACATTTATCCTTTTATACAGGGATGGGGATCAATTACGGCATAACACCCGATTTCAACGATTACCTTGTAGCAAGCATCCCTTACAGTACTTCAGACAGTATTAAGTCATTCAATGCAGGTGTTGAATTCCTTGGTGGGTTAGAACAGGATATCTCATCAAAAATTTCCGCAGGTATTGAGTATTCATATTACATCAGGGGGGTAAATTATGTTTACTCACCCGCTGTGTTTGATTACACAATAACAAATCATCAGCCTTACATCTTCGTGAATTTCAATTTCAGAAAACCCAATTTACATTTCAAGTTTGGCGGCGCTGTAGGTTATCACTTCCAGCAGATGAATAATAACGTGAGTAGTTCTACAACATTAAGATATTCTTCTTCAGGTCCATCATTCAGGCTCAGTTTCACAGTTCTTCCCAAATTTTCCGAGAATTTTTTTGTTTATCTGAATGGTTTTGCTTTCCTGAATCAATATGGGAGTCTAAAAGATGAGAACGGAAGTGTATTAAAAGCTTCAAACTCAACAGTTGAAGCCAATCTTAAGGGGTATGGAGTTGGCGCAAGACTTGGAATTTTATTTAATATCAACTAATGCAGGAAATACTAAAAGCAATATTACTAGGCGTAGTTCAGGGATTAACCGAATTTTTGCCGATAAGCAGTACAGCGCATTTGAGGATAGTACCCTCATTCTTCGGATGGGGTGATATAGGAGCATCATATACCGCGGTAATTCAGGTTGGAACCATGATAGCTATAATCCTTTATTTCCGCACTGACCTCATCAATATGGTCAAAGCGATGTTCTTAAGCATCAAGACTAAAGATTATAAAAGTAAAGATACAAGGCTGCTATTAATGATATGCTTGGGTACAATACCAATTGTAATATTCGGGTTCCTGCTTAAGAACCTCATTCGTAACCAGTTTAGAAGCATGTATATCATGGCAGGAAGTTTGATTTTTTTCTCAATTATTCTGTATATTGCTGATAGATATACAAAGAAAAAAGTTGATTTGCAGAACATAAGCTATAAAGATGGTATCATAATCGGAATTTTTCAGGCTTTGGCTCTGATTCCGGGTGCATCGAGAAGCGGTTCAACGATATCAGGCGCATTTTTCAGGAATATGACCCGTGAGGATGCAGCCAGATTCTCATTTTTGCTCAGTATTCCTGCAGTTCTATTGAGCGGGGTTTTTGAATTGTTTTCACAGCGCGCAACTTTACTCAGCGGTGAAAGTGCTATTTTGAGCCTTATTATTGCAACCGTTGTTTCAGGGGTTGTAGGATACTGGTCAATCTGGTTCTTGCTTTCATATATAAAGAAACATTCCATGCTTCTGTTTGTCATCTACAGGATCGCTTTTGGAATACTGATAATAATTTTACTTACTTTAAACATAATACATAACTAGAAGGGGATTTACTAAAATGAAGCTAAATGCATTTAAAATAATGTTGTTACCCGCTTTAATCTTAAGCTTTCTCGCATTTGTGTGCGGAGATAGCAAAACTGAAAATCTTGATACTAAGAAGCAGGATAATACAACACAAACACAGACTCAGAATACACAAACACAGAACACTCAAAAGAAAACAGACAGTATGACAACCAAGACCGATTCAACCGATACAAAAGATAAAAAAGACTCAAAGGAATCAAACATAGTGGTGATGAAAACCAGTATGGGTGATATGGAAATTGAATTATTCGAAAAAGACGCGCCGCTGCATGTTGCAAACTTCAAAAAACTCGTAAAATCCGGTTTTTATGAAGGGTTAACATTCCACAGGGTGATTCCGAACTTCATGATCCAGGGCGGCGACCCCAATTCCAAAGATAGTGACCGTTCAAATGACGGACAGGGCGGACCCGGTTATACAATACCTGCTGAGATAAAAGCTAAACATGAAAAAGGCTCAATCGCAGGCGCAAGGCTTGGAGACGCTGTAAATCCAAAGAAGGAGTCAAGCGGAAGCCAGTTCTATATTGTTACGGGTGAAGCTTCGCATCTTGACGGTCAATATACAGTATTTGGCAAGATCGTAAAGGGACTTGATATAGCCTTAAAAATTCAGGATGTCAAAAGAGACGCATCTGATAATCCGATAGAAAAAGTTACAATAAATAAAGTATCTTTTAAATAGACTCATTTAAGTAGCTTTATTATGCTTGGATTCCAGGATTTCCAGAAAGAAATATCGGCGGGTAAAATTCGGAATGCTTATTATATTGCCGCTGTTGATAATTATTTCATATCCAAAGCGGCAGAACTTTTAAGGGAGAAGTTATTCGGTTCTAAAGATATCAAAGATAACTTCTTCCTTATATATGCCGATGAAACCCCTATGCAGGAAGTGTTTGACCTTGCAGAGAGCTCAGCCTCGTTATTCGCATCTCAAAAAATGGTAATTATTAAGAGATGTGAAAAGTATTCCCGCAAAATGAGCGAACTGATTGAATTTTCAAAAAAAATCGGCGAAGACTCATATATATTATTCTGTTTTGATACACAGTTTGTTGTTGAAAAAAAACTGAATGATGATAAAAGCATTGCTTTCTTTAACTTTTCTGATATGCCCCAAAGAGAGCTGTACGATTGGGTCAGAAATGAATTTGAAAAGAACGGGATCAGGATCAACAACGATGCACTTGACCTTTTTTTGACATCCATCCCCTCATCGTTTGACCTTATTAACTCTGAAATTGAGAAGATCAGCAATTTTGATTTCGGTAAAGTTGAACCGGTTATTACCAAAGAAATAATACTTGAATTTACCGGTTATGACAGGGAATATACCCCGGAGGAACTGATGAGCTGTATTGTTAAAAAAGATAGAAACAGGGCTTTTACGGTTCTTAACAATTTGCTCAATAACAAAGGCTTAAATGAAGTATATTTGTTATCTTTGATTAGTAATTATTACATGGATTTGATTTCTTTTAAATCGCAAGGGCTCGATTCAATGGATACCAGAGCAATATACCAAAAGTACAAAATGTGGGGTGATAGGGTTAAATTCGCAAAAAACTACCATAAATTACTGAATATCAATTCATTAGAGGGTTCTTTTATTCAGATAATTGAAACCGATAAGAAGCTCAAAACCAGTATGATGGACCCCAAGATACTCTTGGCTTCGCTTGTTGAGGGACTTATAAGTACCTGATTTTTGATTTATGGAACAAAAAACCAATTTTTTCGTTAAATAAATAGCATAGAGATGGTGCCTTCGAAAGAAGGGAAAGTAACGGTTAAGGTGACAGATGAAGAACTTATCTTCCGCTTTCAGGAAGGTGATGTCGGAGCCTATAATGAGATTGTTGCCAGATATAAAGACAGGCTTACAAACTACATCTATCGCTATGTTGGTAACTTCGACGAGTGTGATGATATTGTTCAGGATACGTTTGTGAAAGTATATGTCTCTAAACATCTGTATAAAGAAATAGCTAAGTTTTCAACATGGATATATACAATTGCTATTAATCTTGCTAAGACCAAGATCGTTAAGGCGGCAAAGTACAAGACTTTTTCTATAAGCGATGTTTATGATGATGAAAGTAAAGATTTTGATATACGCGATGAATCTTACGGCGGACCCGAAGTTGACGCAAATTCAAAATTTTTAAGCGCTCATATACAAAAAGCGCTTAACCAGATAAATGAAAATTACAGGGAGCTTGTTGTATTAAGAGATATAGAAGATTTTTCATATGAAGAGATAGTGGATATGACCGGATTACCGATGGGTACAGTGAAGTCAAGAATAAACCGGGGCAGAGAAAAGCTCCAGGAGCTTTTAAAAGATATTTATAAAGAAGAATGAGGATTTACATCTCCGAAAGGAGGAAATAAAATGTTACAAGACGACGAAAAATACAAAGCTTTAAGGGATTCATTAAGGGCACTGCCGCGCGTCAAAGCGAAAAAAGACTTTGAGGCGAGACTTATGCAGAGAATTAGTGAGGCAAATAACCCGGCGGTAGTACATGTAGCACAGAAAGTTAAGTCTGAATCCCATGCTAAGAGCTGGTTTGCGAATTTATTCAGGCCTGCTTTTGTACCGGCTTTGGGTTTGACTTTTGTGCTTTTGATTACTGTAATAGTTTATTTTGCATATTTTTCGAAACTGAATAACGGTTCACCTGATAGTTCGCAGCAGTTTGTTACTTCAACTAACCAGGGTGATCTTATTATCTACGTTAAAAAAGATGCAGATGATATCAGCGGAAATTATCCAAAAGAATACAGCGCGGTCAGTCCCGAAGATACTCGCTCGGGCGAGCTTTTTGCCCCGCCAATAGAAACTCCCAGTGATTTTCTTGCTAAACCGGATCCGGGCAGGACACTGTTGCCAGATAATAAGCCTGATAGAGTGAGCGAAGAACAGAAATTAGAAATGCAGAGATCTGTTGACCTTGATAAAGAAAAGGGTGTAGATTTTAAAGGCGAGAGAAAAAGTGACGATGGAATTATGAAGAAAGATTCCAAGGGATATTTTAAATCGGAAAACAAAGGCGAGCTGAAATCAGAAACAGAAAAATCACCTTACAATATCCGCGATGAAAAAAGTAATGAAAAGGTAGAGGATAGCCCGGAGGTTAACCAAGAAACGAAGGTAGCGCCTAAGAAAAAGACGAATAAAACTGAAGACAGTATAAAGCAGCAGACTGACGAAGAATCGCAAAACAGGATCAGCAGGGCAACAAAGAAAGATTCAACACAAAATAAATCTGACAGCGAAGCCGAAGAAAAAGAAAATAATAAGAAGTAATCTAAATATAGTTTAGTGCATAAAAAAAGACGGTGTTTAACCGTCTTTTTTTATGTTCTGGAAATCCAACAATTTACTTCTTATCAATGATCCTTTTTTCAAGTATATTATCTATTAAGCCATATGCTTTTGCTTCTTCTGCAGTCATAAAGTTATCCCTGTCACAATCCCTCTTAATTGTTTCAAAATCCTTGCCGGTATGCTTTGAAAGTATGTTGTAGAGAGCATCCCGGGTCTTTATCATTTCCTTTGTATATATTTCAATATCAGTAGCCTGGCCCTGTGTGCCGCCTAAAGGCTGGTGGATCATTATCTTTGAATGGGGGAGTGATGTCCTTTTGCCTGCAGTACCGCCTGCCAGCAGCACAGCGCCCATAGATGCTGCCATGCCTGTGCAGATTGTTGCGATACTTGGCTTTATATACTGCATGGTATCATATATTGCCAGTCCTGCGCTTACACTGCCGCCCGGGGAGTTTATATAAAGCATTACATCTTTATCGGCATCTTCTGACTCAAGAAATAAAAGCTGCGCAATTACAAGGCTAGCAGTATGGTCATCAACCGGGAATCCGAGAAAAATAATTCTTTCCCTCAGAAGCCTGGAGTAAATATCCATTCCTCTTTCACCTCTTGCAGTTTGTTCAACAACCATCGGAACAAGCTGGTTTGCAATGTTAAGGCCGCTTTCAATCTCGGCTCTATTGCCCGATATTATCTTCTGATAATTCATTTATTTCCTTCTAATTAAATTGAATTATGATTTTTTCTTCTTAGGTTTTTTTGATTTTGATTCTTTATCTGATTTTTCTTTTTCAACATCACCTTCATCGTTTAAAGTTTCATCAGCCTCATCTTTTCTTTCAACATCCGTTATCTTTGCATTTTCTATCAGGAATGTCATTAATTTATCATCTAATACCCGGTATTTTACATCCGGATTATTTTCATAAACTGTCTTTATTTTATCAACAGGCAGGTTATATT
>JBDTNV010000082.1:0-13377 GCA_039933555.1 Ignavibacteria bacterium | reverse complement strand
ATACGATTAGCTTTCACTTGACCATTCCTCATTCTTCACTTTCAATTATCACTTCGCATTCCGGAAGTGAATTCAAAAAATGTTTGCCGTATTGTTTTTTGATAATGCGGCTATCCAAAATGCAAATCAACCCTTCATCATTCTTGCTTCTTATAAGCCTGCCTACACCCTGTTTAAATTTTAATATAGCCGTTGGTAACGAATAATCCATAAACGGGTTGCCGCCTTTTTCCAATATAAATTCCAGCTTGGCCTCAATTACAGGATGATCCGGTACTTCAAAGGGCAGTTTTGTTACTATTACGTTCCTTAAGCTGTGACCTGGGATATCTACTCCCATCCAGAAGCTGTCAACTCCAAATAAAACTGAATTTTCATCATCACGGAATTCCTGCAGTATCCTGTTATTCGGCATGCCGTTATGCTGAGCATACAGGTTAATTCCCGTACCAAGAAACTCTTCTAATAACTTATTATATGCATTCTTTAAAACCTTGGTACTGGTAAATAACACCAGTGCGCCGCCCGATGTCATTTCAACGCATTCTTTGATCTTACTAACAAGTACTTTTTCGTAATCACTTTCACTTAATATATCTGATATCTTTTGTTTTTGCATCTTTTCAGGTTCAGGAATATCTTTGTATACGTGAATCTTCATCTGTCTGCCGAAATCGAAAGGTGTATCGATTATTTCACCTTTAACCTCATCTGCGCCAACTGTTTTCTTAAAAAACTCTAGATTATTGTTGACCGAAAGCGTCGCCGATGTCATACTGCAAACCCGGTTCTTCGCAAATACGTTCTCTCGGAAATACTCAGCCATATCAATAGGGGAAATACATAAATTTATATTACTCCTTGCCCTGCCGGAATATTCCACCCAGTAAACATACTCAGCGCTTTTCTGCTCAAGGAAAAATACGAGGTTATTTCTAATCCTTGTAAATTTTGTGAAGTAATTTTTTATCTCATCAGCTTCAATATCATTTTTGGCTAAGGGAGTTGCTTTCTTAAGCTCTATTGTAAGCTCAAGTATTGAATTCATAAGTTCTGCACCTAATGGGATTGATTCCTTTATCCTAATATTATTTTTATGAGTTTGCGTTGAATAAACATCGTTAATATATGAATGGAGCATCCTGAAGAACTGTTCGTTATCGTGGTAGACCATTTCAACAGCTTTTTTTATTCTGTCTGACTGCTTGTTCGCGAAAAATCCTTTTTGTGTCCTTGGATTATATAATTTATTCAGCCAAAACCGAATTTGCTCCTTTGAAACTGATGGCGAAACCCTCTCCGCTGCAATCTGCTCGATGGTATGAGCTTCATCAAATATTACAAAATCGTTGAAGTACAAATAACCTTCTGAATCCCTTTCGTAAAATCCGAAGAGAGTAAAAAATAAATGATGATTTAGCACAAGCAGGTCAGCATCCTTCATTCTTTGCTTCGCCTGCTGGTAGTAACAGTTAGTATCAGCGCCGCCGCATGATTTTTGCGTGCATACACCCTCTTCTGCGAATATTTCGCTCCATACGTTATCATCAATAGGGAATGGCATTTCCTGTCTTGTTCCTTTTCTTTCCTTGTTCACAAAATTATATATCTTCTCGAGTATCTGCTGCTCGCTTGTCATAAAGAGGGAGCTTTTTTCTATCATAGCCTTGTTCAGCCGCTTAGTGCAGATATAATTATTCCTGCCTTTTAGGATTTCATACTTAAATTCAACAGGGAGAACTTTTGCGAGGTCTGGGATATCCTTATTTATTAATTGCTCCTGCAGGTTTATTGTACAGGTTGATATTATCGCTTTCTTTTCATTTGCGAGCGCATATAAAATTGAAGGAACAAGGTATGCCAATGACTTGCCCACCCCGGTTGGAGCTTCTATGATATTATGCGAACCGCTTTCAAGTGAATCCGCGATACTAACAGCCATATTTTGCTGCTGGGGGCGGTATTCAAATCTATCTAGACCTGAGAGTAACCCTGTAGGGGAGAAGATGTCTTTAATTTCGTCTGTAAATTCTGACATAGTTACAAAAATACAAATTTGAAGCTATTACAAACTATACTAAAAGTCATGTTAACGGCAGAAATCTTAAATTATTCTATTGGATATTTGCTTTTTCTGAAATGTTGTATTATATTTGAATATAATTTAAACCAAGATATAACAAAACACTACCTTTTTTCTTTTTTATCAACTAAACATCAAATTATCACTAAGAGAGCTACTGCTTAAATTATTTATTTAATTTAATTAGGAGAAACGATAATCAATTTTATACGGACTTAGTCTTACTGGGTCACAACATAAAATTATGGAGGTAATTTATGTATCACCACACAGAGAAGTGTTCCAATTTAGTAATGTTTCCATTAACATTGCTTTTCGTAACATTGATCTTCCCCTATACGAATATTTTATCTCAGTGGACATTGCAAAATTATGATACTAATTTCACCCTCACAAATATAAATTTTCTAGATCAAAATATTGGTTTTGCATGCGGTGAAAAATATTATCCTGCAACTAATTCAGGACGGGGGGTAATCTATAAAACTGTAAATGGGGGAGATAACTGGAATATTGCTTTCAATGATACCAATTTCGATATAAAGGGTACCTGTTTTTATGATTCAGATACCTGCATTGCATATGGAGGGTATTATTTATCCCAGTCCAAGATCATAAAAACTACAAATGGCGGAATAAACTGGTTCTATGTTACATCATTTGAAATCACTGGCCTGGTAAATTCAATTAAATATTTTGGTAACCTTGCGTATGCTGCATGCGCAACCGGAATCTTTAGATCTACAAATAATGGAAGTAATTGGCTAAGGATCCTGCCAGAATTTGGTGAGTATGGAGGAAGTTATTTTATCAACGCCCAAACGGGCTGGTGCAGTTACGACTATGGGAACTTGTATAAAACTACCAATGCAGGAATTAATTGGCAATTAACAAACTTACCAGGCTACATATACGCACATGAAATATTTTTTACTGATATAAATAATGGTTATGTAATATTAGATACAACTTCATTTGTCAGTAAGATCTTAAAAACCACAAACGGGGGAGCGAGCTGGTCTGTTATGAATCCCGGAGTCACAAATCATTTTTGGTCAATTTATTTTGTAAATAATAATACAGGCTATATTTCAGGAAGCGGCGGGAATATAATCAAAACTACAGATGCAGGCGCTTCCTGGGCATCATCATTTACAGGAGGTTTTAATGAAACATTTCGCAATGTTTATTTTTTTGATCCC
Source organism: Ignavibacteria bacterium (assembly GCA_039933555.1). Lineage (GTDB taxonomy): Bacteria > Bacteroidota > Ignavibacteria > Tepidaquicellales > OLB5 > OLB5. The sequence goes on along the minus strand of JBDTNV010000082.1, from coordinate 10,092 downwards.
TACAAAGGATTTACATGCGGCGGGAAATCAATAATTCTAAAAACAATAAATGGAGGATTTATTGGTATCACACCAATTTCCACTGATATCCCTAATTCCTTCATGCTTTCTCAAAATTATCCAAACCCTTTTAACCCGAATACCAAAATCAAATTTGACATTCCGCAACCAACTTTTGTAAAACTTATTGTTTATGACATGCTGTGAAGGGAAGTAGAATCTTTGGTTAACCAGCAATTAACAGCTGGAACTTATGAAGTAAACTGGAACGCAGCAAAAATTTCAAGCGGAATATATTTATATAAGCTTGTAACAAATGATTTTCAAATGGTTAAGAAGATGTCCTTAATTAGATAACCTTAAATAAACCTTAATACTTTAAACCTTGCTAAAAAAAATCCTTAGTGAAAAGTAATATAAGGACACATTGGCCCTTACAAAGCTATGGGATAAGGGGCGGATAAATTCTGCCCCTTTATTTTTTCATAATTAAAGCTAAATTTGTATAATTAACAAAAGCGATATAGCACACACATCTACCCGTTTTTCTATAAATCTCTAAATTTTCGATATTTTTTATCATTGATATAACTGTCATTTTCAGTTAATCTTGTCATTCACAGTAAAATTCTAGTGATGTTTACACTTGTTTTAATTATTTTTCATTATTTAGCGAAACTTAACATTTAAATATGATATCCAGAATCCTGTTATTGCTTCTAATATTATCAGCCACCACATTTTCACAGTTTGAACCAAACCCTGAGCTTGAATGGTTCACAATAGAAACCGAACACTTTTACATTCATTATCACAAAGGCACTGAAAGAACCGCAAATATTGTGGCGAAAATCGCAGAAGAGGTTTACGGACCCATAACTTCCCTATATAATTACAGGCCTTCAGATAAAACATCATGGATAATCAATGATGAATCAGATATTTCAAACGGCGCCACCGATTATTACGGCAACAGAATCGAAATTGCGTCTGCATCACTTGATTTCGATTTAAGAGGTACGCACAACTGGCTCAGGAACGTAATTACACATGAATTCACACACGTAATACAGGTACCCGCTTCAATGAAGTTTTCAACAAAAGTCCCTTCAATATACCTGCAATTTTTAAACTATGAAAAGGAACGACGTCCGGATGTACTTTACGGATATCCGAATACAATTATTTCCTACCCAATTTCAGGTGTAGGTGTTCCTGCGTGGTATGCTGAAGGGACTGCACAATACCAGCGTCAGCAGATGGGCTATGATTATTGGGACGGGCACAGGGATATGATCCTTAGAATGCGTGTACTTGGTGATAATATGCTCTCTTGGGAGGATATGGGGCAGTTTGCTTCGGTTACAACATATAAGGCTGAATCAATTTACAACCAGGGTTTTGGTTTGATAAGATATATTTCTGAGACATATGGCGAAGATAAGCTGAAGGATATCTCCGTTAATATGGGTGATGTAACTAGGCTCAACTCAGAGGGTGCCTTCAAAAAAGCAATTGGCAAAGATGGCAGCGATTTGTATAAAGAATGGAAGGCATTTCTAAAGAAGGATTATACTAACAGGGTTGAAAATATTAAAAAAGTTCTTGTTGAAGGCGAGCTGATTGCTAAAGTAGGATTTGCAAACTACAATCCGCAATTCTCACCGGACGGCAAAAAGATAACCTACCTTTCTAACAAAGAATACGATTACGGCGCTACATCTCTGTTTGTTCATGACGTAAACAGTAAAAAAGAAGATGAGCTTATGATTGCTGGAGTTAGCGGCAGTTATGGCTGGTCTCCCGACGGCAAAAAGATAATTTTCTCAAGGAGGAATAAGCCGAATATTCATGATGCAGTTATTTTTGACCTCTTTGAATATGATGTTGCAAAGGAAGAGGAAACTCAAATTACAAATGGCCTAAGAGCCCATGCTCCGGCATACTCATCTGATGGGAAGTGGATCAGTTTTGTAAGAAATAATGACGGTACACAGAATCTTTTCATCGCCCCGGCGCCGACAGGTAAAATGCTGAATAAAAAAGATATTAAACAAATTACATCATTCGCAAATGGGGAACAGATATATGCTCCCAAATGGTCGCCGATTGCAAATACAATTGTTTTCGATTATTCCAAGGAAGACCTGCGGCAGATAGCGGAAATTAACGTTGATACCCGCGAAATTACTTTTGTATTCAGTGACCCGACAATTGATTTCAGGGGTCCGGTTTATTCAAAAGACGGTGCATCTATAATTTTTGCCTCCGATAAGACAGGTATTTATAATATCTATAAGTATGATCTTATAAATAGCGCAAGGATGTCAAAAGAAAGTAATATTGTTTACTTGCAGCAGCTTACCAATGTATTAGGCGGCGCTTTTATGCCATCAACAGATGGAAACAGTAACCTGACATTTGCATTATGGACTACCAACGGTTATAAAATTGCCGAGTTAAAGGAATACAAACCACTGGATACATTAATTGCTGAAAATAATGCTAATTACATCAGGCCCGAAAAAACATTAAGCAAGTATTCAAAAGAAAGTAAAGATAATTCTTCAGCAACAAAGAACCAATATGACTTTGAGCATCTTAAAAACTTTAAGGATGATAGTGTAAAAACCTATCATGTTACCAAATATAATAATGTTGCGACCCCGCTTTTCATTATACCTGTATTAAGATTTGATAATTATACAAAAGGAGGTAAGTTCCTTGATATAATTAAACCCGGACTCTATTTCTATTCACAGGATGTACTGGGCAGAATGGGAATTTTCGGCGGGGCATCTATAAACCGTAACTTTGAAAGAGACCTTTTCCTGCAATTTGATTACAATAACGGAATACCTTTCTTCAAGAAGTTCTTTTTAAAGCAGCTTGGATTTTCACCCTCGTTCCAGCTGGCAGGGTATAATGTCACAAGGAAAACCGATGCCCAGCTTGTCGCCGGGCTAGATACTATTCCTGTGGATGTTACATATGACCTGCTTCAGTTTGAATTCGGTATGGCATTCAAGATAATTAACGCCAACCATAACATGAAAGCAGGCTTCACATTCTCATCATATTCATCTAAACTAAGCACATTTATTATACCATCAATTAACCGGCAGGTATCGGCATCATCAACTAATTATTTTAAGGGCCGTGATCTTTCATTAACATATTCATACACCAGCTTCCTGCCTAATAAGAATGATGATATCAATCCGATTGGCAGGTATTTCAGGCTAAGATATGATTACGAAATAAATGATCTTAATCCTGAATTGGTCATTGATGACCAGGGTAATGTCACCGAAGCATTTGAAAAAGCTAAATTCCACAGGCTCGAAGGCGACCTTCTGCAGGGATTCGGGCTGTTCAATAACTCTCACTCAATTAGTTTAAGATTAAGAGGTGGTACGATTTTCGGGCCAGAGCAGGATAATTTCTTTGATTTTTATGCCAGCGGATTCCCGAATATGAAAGGATATCCATTCTATGCAATTGGCGGTAACCGTTATGCTACTGCAAATTTAACTTATAGATTCCCCATAGCTACAAATCTTGATTTCAATTTCCTGCAATTCTATTTTGATAAGCTCTATTTTTCAGTTTACGGAGATATTGGAAATGCGTGGTACAATAAAGCATCAAAACTTAAAGATTTCAAGAAAGATGTTGGCTTTGAGCTCAGGTTATTGACCTATTCATACTACGTCTATCCAACAGCGTTTACATTTAATGCTTCCTATGGTTTAGATGAGTTTTCAAGAATATTCCCTTCAACTACAGGTGAACAAAAAACTGTTACTTATGGTAAGGAATGGCGTTTTTATTTTACAATGCTGTTTGGGTTTGATTTCCTTATTGATGGTGTAAATAAATTAAGATTTTAACTGAGAAATAAATGGCAAAATTCAAATTCAGTGAATCAATTGAGTCAGGTGTTCATAAACAGTTTAAGGAACTCGAAGGGGAGTGGCAAGGCACTGCTAAAACCTGGTTTGAGCCTGATGTAATAGGTGATGAATCACCTGTTACAGGAAAAATCCGGTCAGTACTTGGCGGCAGATTTCTAATACATGAATATACAGGCAGCATGTCAGGTAAAACCCTGGAAGGTATCGTTATATATGGATTTGACTGCATGCGCGGTGTATATCAATCCGCATGGGTAGATAGCTTTCACATGGGAACAGCAATCATGAGTTCAGAAAGTATGCAAGACGCAGAAAGCTTTAATGTAATAGGATATTACGATACAAATGAAGAAGGCACCGAAAAATGGGGTTGGAGAAGTGAAATTAAGATAGTTAATAAAGACAATATAATATTGACAGCTTATAATGTAACTCCGGCAGGAGAAGAAGCTAAAGCAACAGAAGTGATCTATAAGAGAAAGTAATTGTTAATGCGTCAGGCTTTAGACCTGACGCATTTTTTAATCTATTTTACCAGTACCATCTTCCTGGATTCCTTAAAATCATCTCCGACTACTTCGTAATAATAAACTCCGCTTGGAAAATTAGATGCATTCCACTCAAGACGGTATATATAGCCATAATCAATTATATTATCCAAGTACAGGATATTTTTCTGTTCCTCAAGCAATGTTTCCAGGAACTTACCTGAGGCATCATAAATCTTCACCGAAATATGTGTTGACTTATATATAAATATCGGAATTGTGGTCTTAGGATTGAAAGGGTTAGGGTAATTTTGTTTTAATTCAAAGGAATAGGGATAATTGTTTGGGGTCACACTTGTTATAACATCAATAGCTCCACGAGTGATCTCACCATTATCTTTAACAGCCCAAATATTATTAGAAGTGCTTGCCATATGATGATAATTTCCATTGGCTGACGTATATTTTACTTCCCAGTCTGAACCCCCTCCGTTATCTGAATAATAAATTTTATTATTACTCCGGATAAAAAAAGTCGGTGAATTCATAATATTATCCGCCGGCATAATAACGATCAAACCCGGGTATAGAATTCCGTTTATGCTGCCTGTGCCGGGGGTTGTTTCAAATTCCCATGGGCTCCCGTAATTTGTACTTGAATACAAATTGCTCCCGCCGCCTAAAACATATCTGCCGACTGCATAAATTGAATAAACATTCTCCTCGGGAAAGTTTTCTGCTACCCAATTTCCTGCTGAATTTGCAGAATGATAAATTTTGTTATTATTTGTTCCAAACCAAATATTATACAAACCGTTATAATCTATCAGAACCATACATGAATTCTGCCACCCTGTTTCATTTTCCTGCTGTGCCAGATACAAACCTGAAGAATCCCAAACAGCGCCCTGGTTACTGCTCTTCCACAACGACCACCTTCCTCCAACTGGATTCCCTACCATGAATGAAAAATTATTAAGCCCCAGGAAAATTGAATTGATCTTTCCTTCAGGCTGAGTTAAAACAAGAGTCCAGTTTAATCCGCCATTATCAGTCCTGTAAACATAAGTTGTATTTCCGGAGTTACCTGCCGCAATAACTATATTCGGAATTCCAATACTAACTGTATAGAGATCTATATTTGCCGGGATCATGCCGGAAGATATATTATTCCACGTTACTCCTAAGTTGGTAGATAATAGAATAACTCCGACATTTCCGCATGTAGCGACCACGTTTGAGCCGTAATTATTTACAGCAATACTGTTTAATGAAGTATTAACTCCGGAATTTAGTTCACTCCAGTTAATAACATATTCATAATTAAAATTCTGTGAGTAAAGAAGGGTTGATAGAAGTAAAAAAGCAAAGTTAATAAGCAATTTCATAGCAGCCTCCCAAGGATTTTGTATATACAAAATTAATACATAATAGCTGAAATTAGTATGTAATTCAAGATATATGCATTAAAAACAGCTACTTGAGAAGCACCATTTTCTTTGTATCCGAAAAACTGCCAGTATTGAGCTTATAAAAATATACACCGCTTGTATAGTTTGTTGCTCCGCTTCCGGAGGACCATTCAACGTCGTATGATCCGTGTTTCAATTCCTGGTTAACAAGAGTTTCAACTTTTCTTCCAAGTGCATCATAAACACTTAAATTCACAAAGCCGAATTCGTCAATATCAAATTCGAAATGTATTGTTGGGTTAAACGGGTTTGGATAATTTTGTTTAAGAGTAAACTTCCCGGGCACTTCTGTGCCTATGGGAGTTATCCCGATTGGGCTTACATTAAAATCACCTGACATTCCCGGAGCGTGAGGGATACATACATAATGATAGCTCCCCGGTATTGTAACCACATATGTAAAATTCTGATTAGAAGTATTCAAACCAATATTCCAGCTATCAACACCTGCCGGAATTGTTTCTGAAGTGGTTGTATGTTCACCATTTATCCATTGCTATTTGATTGTATCTCCAACTACTACACCCGGAAGGTTAGCAGGATTGAAATTGAAATTTTGGACTGTTATAGTCCATGTAGTTGAATGGATTTTAATACTGAGAGTCATAAATAGAATAAAGAAAAATATCGCAATTTTTTTCATGATATTATAAGATTTAAGCAGATTGAATTATAATTTGAACTCATCAGGACGATTTATGAATACAATGTTTCTTTCAATTAGTGCATTTGTGTTTTCAGAATCCTCTCTTAGTACATCTATCACATTTCGCCAGAAACCTGAATAAAATATCATTCTCTTTTCAGGCATTGCTTTCTTATTCATTAATTCAAGTGCTGCTGATATTTCCAGCAATGTACCCGTGCCACCCTTAAAGATAATGTATGCATCTGCGATATTAATAAGCTTTAAAATCCTTTCCATAAGATTTTCTGCCATAACATCCTCATCAATAAAATGATTTACTTTATTTTCCCATCCTTTGACAGAAATTCCTATAGTTTTGCCGCCCGCTGATTTAGCCCCTTTTGATATTGCTTCCATAGTACCGTAATACCCTCCGGAACAAATCGTATGGCCCGCTTCAGCAATATATTTACCAATTTCTTCAGCTTGAGAATATAATAATTCATTTGGTTTGATAAATGCTGAACCGAATGATGTGATGATCTTGTTATTCAAATGACCTCCCACAGCCCCTCCAAAGAAGTGGAGATGATTATTCTATGCTCATCCAGAATTCTTTTTATTTTCAAAGCTATTAATCCAGGGTTTAAAATAACTTCATCATTCATTAATTCTGTTTTTGTAGGATTCTTCTTAAGATTTTCCCTTATTTCTTTAGTAACATTGTAACTTAAGGGATTTGCGGTCACATATCCGGGTTTTTTATATACAAGCCCCTCCTTTGAAGAGGTTGGGGAGGTCGGTTTTAAAAGTTTGTTCAATGGTGATAGGATATTCAAAAATACTTGTTCTTTATTTCTATCTAGTCTACCGGTTCTTCGTAACAGCTCCTGCATCGCGCTTCATACAGGTCAGTTGCGCCTACTAAAACCCTGTCACCGGTATTTGATATCCTTTGCGTTCTGTTGGCAGGAGCGCCGCATTTAACACATATGGCAAGTGTTTTGGTGATATATTCCGCTATAGCAAGTAATTGGGGCATTGGCTCAAACGGAATAGCCCTGTAATCAGTATCCAAACCTGCCACTATGACCCGCTTTCCCTGGGCTGCAAGCTTTTGGCAGACCTCCACAAGGTATGAATCAAAGAACTGAGCCTCATCAACTCCAATTACGTCCGCCTCAGCCGAAAAAAGCAGTATTTGTTCGGCAGTTTCTACTACAGTGGAGGGAATTTTTTGTTCATTATGTGATACTATATCACTTTCGCTATACCGGTTATCGATCTTAGGCTTAAATATTTCAACCCTCTGTTTTGCTATTTGTGCGCGTCTTAATCTCCTGATCAGTTCTTCGGTTTTGCCGCTGAACATAGATCCGCAAATTACTTCAATTTGACCGCTCATTTTTCTAATTTCAAATTCGTGCATTATGCTATTTATAACTTAAAATAATTTGGTATAATTTCTTTTAAAATAAAGCTCTTAGTTTTCTTATTTTTGGTAATTAATATCACTTCTAAATCCGGATTAAATTCTACCAAAGCCTGCCGGCACAGCCCGCAAGGATAGACAAATTCATTCGAACTCGTTGCAACAGCAATAGCAGTAAACTTCTTCTCGCCGCCTGCCACACCGCTAAACAGAGCTGCTCTTTCAGCGCAAACGGTTAATGTTAAGGCATCAAATTCCACATTTGTACCAAGGTATATCCTGCTTGATTTCCCAAGCAGGGCAGAGCCCACACGAAAGCCTGAGTGCGGTGAATGAGAATTCTTAAGTACCTTTAAAGCTGCATTTATCAGCTTTTTTTCATCTTTTTGGGATATCATCCAAATATGCTGTTTTCTTGTAAAATAACCATAAAATTGAAATTAAGGAACGTATAAACGTAATTCAGGTTGTAAATATAGATAGCTGAATTGATATAAAATATATATTTAATTATCTTTCCTCAAACAGATGCGCAGAAAAAAGATTTTTAGGTTTTTCGATAGGTATTTAGGCATTCCTTTGGTGTTGTTCCTGGCATTATTTACCAGGCGTAAAAGACGCTTACCGATAGAAGATATCCAGAATATTTTATTTATTAAGCTCGCTGCTATTGGTGATGGTATTTTGCTTATACCTACTTTGCGTAAGCTCAAAAGCTCTTTCCCCAACTCGAAAATAACATTCATGTGTTCAGATATAAATATATCTGTCATTGAAAAGATACCTTATGTAGATAAAATAATCAATTGCAGGGTTTATGATTTCCTTAAGAACCCGATGAATTTCCTTAGATTTGTAAAAGACCTGCGCAAAACTAAATATGAAGTTGTAATTGATGCGGGCCAGTGGGAAAGAATTAATTCATTGATAACAATTTTCACAAAACGTGATTATTCAATTGGTTTCCGCACGAAAGGGCAGTGGAAGCATGTAGTAAATGATGCCGTTGTAGCTCACAGCAGAACCAAGCATGAAGTAGAAAATTTTATGGATCTTTTGATGCCGCTTGGTATCGTTCCCGTTAGCGGTGAGTATGATTACGATGACCTTCAGCTTGAGTTTTTTCTGAAGCCGGAACACAGAGAATTCCGTGATAAATTCTGGGCTGAACACGCACTTAATAATAAAACCGTAATTTGCTTTCATCCCGGCTGCGGCGAAAACGGAAAGCCAAGGGAATGGGCGGTGGAAAATTACATTGCTGTAGCTAAAAGACTTCACGATGCCGACAAAAATATAGTTATATTAATAACAGGAACAGATTTCGAGAGGTATTTATGCGATCCGTTGTTTGAGGCTACATCGGAATTTTCAATAAATACAGCGGGAAAATTTACACTTGAGCAAACTGCAGCGCTTGTTGAGCGCGCTGAACTTATGCTTTGCAGCAATACCGGAATTCTGCATGTAAGCACCTGCGTGGGTACGAGGACAATCGGACTGCATGGACCTACAAATCCTGCTAAATGGGGAGCTTACAACAAGAGAGCTATAACGATACAAAGCAGCAAATTCTGTTCACCATGCCTTTATTTAGGTCATGATTATGGATGCAACATGCCAACATGCATGAAAGAAATCACCTCAGACGAAGTTTATCTTGAAATAAGAAAAGCTTTAAAACCTGAATTATTTTTGAACGTATTACAATTACAGGAGAAATAAACAATATGAAAATTGGAATCTTAACCGGTGGGGGAGACTGCCCCGGTTTAAATGCAGTAATAAGAGCTATAGTAAGAAAATCATTAATGTACGGATGGGAATCTGTTGGCATAGAAAACGGCTGGAAAGGCTTGATGGATATTTACACCCGCCCGCTTGACTTGAATGCAGTTTCAGGCATACTTCAAAAAGGGGGGACAATACTTGGGACATCAAGGACAAATCCATACAAAGTTGAAGGCGGAGAAAAAACTGTTCTTGAAAATGCAAAGAAAATAGGAATTGACGCATTGATAGCCATTGGTGGTGAAGATACATTGGGTGTTGCCAATAAGCTTGCTAAGACTGGATTTAAGGTTGTTGGAGTACCTAAAACAATTGATAATGATCTTAACGGCACTGATTATACATTCGGTTTTGATACAGCAGT
>JBDTNV010000081.1:0-13390 GCA_039933555.1 Ignavibacteria bacterium | reverse complement strand
CAAGTAATCCAAAGCTGAACACCCAAAGGATAAAATCACTCCTCAAACCTGATGCGGCGCTTCTTTTGGGTTATGTTGTAGATGATATCACCGGTCTGCCTTTAAGTAATGTAGCAGTAAAGAGCGGTGAGTCAAAAGTAATTGCAGTTACTGAAGCTGCCGGATACTTTGAAGTTATGACACCCGCATTATGTGAACAAAGAACAACCTTAGATCTGAATTTTGAGAAAGCACCCTATAATGCTAATATTTACCGGGATTTTGAAATTACACCAAATACTGACTTCATCTTTACAGTCAGAATGAAGAGCGGGAAGTCAATTAACAACCCATACATACCGATAACTGAAAAATGTACTGACTGCACTCCGCTAACACTATTTACTGATATGGCTGTAACCGGTTTTGTTGTACCTTTAAATATCAGAGTCGGGAAAAACTGTACAGGTACAAACTGTACCACGGCGCAGGTATATTCCCTTCAGACCTACTGCAAGTATGTGCTCCCCGCTGAAATTTATGCATGCTGGGGCAATTTAACCGGTGGAATGAATTCACTTCAGGCATGCGCAGTAGCAGTGAGAAGCTATGCGATGTATTATGTCTATAATCCAATTAACCCGGGGCTATATGATATCTGCGATAATACCTATTGCCAGTTCATGGGTACCACACTTTCCACTAACACCAGTACCGCCGTAGATAATACTTTTGGTTATATCTTAACAAATGGTTCGGGGGTTGTCCGCTCGGAATATTCGGCAGAAAATAATAACAAAGGCTGCGGTAACGGTTACTCAGGGACAGGCTCAGCTTGGCCGTGTATATATGACCCGGTATGCACGAATGGTACACCAAACGGACACGGCAGGGGTCTGTGTCAGTGGGGAACTGTAAGATGGGCAACAGGCAGGCTTGTTACAACATCTAGTCCATGCAGCCAGGGCAGCGCGCATACATTCGGCACAAAGACATGGCAGGAAATTCTTGCGCATTATTATAGCGTATCGCCAATTAACTGGTCAGTTACATTGGGAACAAGTGCGGTTATAAATAATTCATCAACAACACCGGCATCATCAAATCCATGCGCGCAAATTACAATAAATAATAATGTGACATCTAATAATTCAGTTAGCTTAATGATCGGCGCATCAATTGCACCAACAGGTACTCAGAACTGGATATCAGATCCAACAGGTGATATTGCCAGAACATTCTCACAAGGTACGGCAAATTATACGAGGAGTTTTAAAATTCCCTGCAATGCAGCATCCGGGACTTATGATCTTTTGACAGCCCTTTGGTATGATAAAAACGGCAACAACGTGATTGATGGAAGTGATTTTGTAGTAAGCTCAAAATTAACTACAGCTGCACTGACAATATCACCAATTGGAATAAATATTGTCAGCACAGAAATCCCGGATAAGTTTGCATTGATGCCAAATTATCCAAACCCGTTCAACCCTGTAACAAAAATTAAATTCGATATTCCATCAGTAGGTCAAAGGCATGCCTTTGACACGAAATTGACCATTTATGATCTTCTCGGCAAAGAAGTCACAACTTTGGTAAACGAGCAGCTAAAACCGGGGAGTTATGAAGTTGATTGGGATGCCACAGCGTTTGCTTCCGGAGTGTATTTTTACTCGCTTGTAACTGAACATATTACTGAAACTAAGCGTATGGTGTTGATTAAATAACGTAGTTATTTATGAAACCTTGTTTCTAAGGCTGGTGAAATAATTTTTGTCATCCTGAGCGAAGCGAAGTATCCAGAGTATCCTTTGACTGGATTCTTCATTTCGTTCGGCTTCGTTCAGAATGACAAGTTTTATGCCCCTACATGCTTCTTATAATCTTCCGGTGAAAGCAGTGCATCGAGATCAGCCTTATTGGATAATTCGATCTTAACCAGCCAGCCTGCGCCGTATGGATCCTGGTTTACGCTCGCGGGATTATCGTTCACTGCTGAATTGAATTCAGTAATTTTGCCTGATACCGGCGCATACATATCAGATACTGTCTTTACTGCTTCAATTGTGCCGAATGCATCGCCCATTGCAACATCATTGCCAACGGTGGTAACATCGATGTAAATGATATCCCCAAGCTCGCCCTGCGCATAATCTGTTATGCCAACAGTACCGGTATTGCCTTCAACTTTAACCCATTCATGATCTTTTGTGTATTTTAAACCTTCTGGTATGTTCATTTTCTTATATATTTAAATATTGTTAATAAATTCTTTTGAATTATTTTTTATTGATAATTGTTTATTTTTTTTTGAAAACTGTTTTACTTAACTCTTTTTACTACTACAACTGTTTTATCATCTGAATATTTTCCGCGGTTAGCATATTTCTGGACATCTTCAATTATATGCGCGCAAATCTCTCTTGCAGTAAAATTCTTGCTGTTTAACATAACTTCTTTTAACCTGTCTTCACCGTAGAATTCAAACTTAGTGTTTGCAGCTTCAACTATACCGTCAGTATACAGCACCATGACATCATTTTTATTAAGGTAAAGTGAATCGGTGTTGTAATCCTGGTCAGGCGCGGGGCCAAGTACCGGACCCGTTGCATCAAGAGTATCAATTGTGTTTGTTTCGTAGTTCAAATGGAAAGGAGGGTTATGCCCGGCATTAACATATAAACAAAGACCCTTGGTATCTTTATAAAGCTCCATATAGAACAGCGTTAGAAATCTTTCATCCGGGAAAACCCTGTGTACAAGACTGTTGATCTTTTTCATAACAGCAGTCATTTTCAGCTCATTCTCAGTCCCCATTTTCAATGCGCCTGATACATACAATGCCTGTGCTGCTGCGGAAAATCCTTTCGATGCGGCATCGCCTATTGCGACGCCAAGCTTATCCTTTTCATTTCCGAATGTCAGGTAATCAAAAAAATCACCGCCTACAATTCTATCGGGAATGGAAATGCCGAATATTTCATAATTGGCAAAGCTGTATTCATGTTCCGGCAGAATACTCCGCTGAATTTCACGTGCTTTTACAAGATCTTTTTCAATTGCCCGGGCTTTTGTTTCAATGCCGCGAGTCCTTAACATTGAGCTTACCGAAGTGCTTATGATATTCATGGTGTTCATAAGGTTAACAGACATTTCCTTGGAATTAAATGCCATTATATACTGGTATAAGTACTGATCCTTGCCATCTTTATCTTTTAATTTAAATTTTTCACCAATGCCTGTTGCAGAAAATAAATTAATGCCAAGGTTGCTTAAATACTGATCAGTTTCCTTAGCAAGTATAGAACGGTTCTTACCTACTTCGTAAAAGACCGAGTAATCTGACATTTTTAAAGCATATCCTTTTCTTATCTTCTCAACTTCACCGTGCTGCTCCACCATAATGTACGCATTTCTGGCATCGTTAAGTTCCCAAAGCCTGCCTCCGGTGATCTCAATATTTTCGTGGTTAATTACTTCCTTAAGCACGTAACTTAAGAGAAGCTTATCACTGTCGAAATCAGGAAAATGCTTATAAGCATTTTCGAGTGTTTTATATAGTTTTCTTTGTTCCAATTAATTAAGTTTCTTTGATAAGTTTCTTTTCTTTGTAAAGTTGTCCCATTTCTGCGCCAATAACAAAAGTTAAAGATGAATAATAAAGCCAGAAAATAACTGCAACAATTGCAGCGTACGTTCCGTATACCCTTTGGTAGTTTGCAAATGAAACCAGGTAGAAAATAAATAAATATTTTAATGCTTCATAAAGAACAGCAGCGGTTATGCTGGATATCAGTGCAACCTTCTGACTCACGTATCCCTGTGGTACAAGTTTAAAAATTAAATAGAACATTATAAATGTAAATATAAGTCCAAAAAAGTGAGTTATAAGGCTGCTGACAAAACCCAGCTGTAAAATAGCATCGTTGAAATAGGATTTATCGATTGCTTCAAAGATTGAAAGTATAAATGTTGTGGAAAATGAGAGCAGGAAAACTGTCAATATCAGGAAAACCATCCCCATATCGCGTAATTTTACCCACAAATAAAATGTATCGCTCCGGGTTTTATATATTCTGTTTAAAACGTCCCTCAATGTACTGAATAGACCGCTTGATGTCCAGATTATGCCGATTGAGCCAAGAATCGCTGTTAGAAGCGAATTATTTGAGAGCTCGTCTATTGCACCCAAAATAAGCGAAGAGATCTTCTGCTTTAATTCAGGTGTTATACCAACTACATTGTTAAGAGATTCATTCAGGTATGCCTGAGCGCCTTCACGCTGTAAATAGATGCCAAGTAAAGAAAACATTATAAGTGTAATTGGGATTATGCAAATAATAATATTGAATGCTACGCTTGCTGACATGATCCATACATGATCTTCATCAAACTTATTATAAAAACCAATAGCGTAATATTTTACTTCGCTATATATCTTTTTAAAGTCTAAACGTTTCTTTATGGTTTCGGGTTTTTTCAACTAAGATTACCTGACGCGTTTTCAATATTTACTATAAAATCCTCGTTATATATTATATCGCAAACTGATTCTATCTGCTCACTCATAACAACATCTTCATCAATATGCTTAACTGACCTGCGAACAGAACTATAGGCCGCCCCTGTACCTTTGCCGCATTTGAGAGGTTTTAAGAAATCTATTCCCTGGCATGAGCAAAGTATTTCTATTGACAGTATCTTTTCAGTATTTACAAGTACTTCGAAACATTTCCTTGCGGCAATTGAGCCAAGCGAGTTATGGTCTTCCTGGTTTGCGGAGGTTGGAATGGAATCAACTGAAGCAGGGTGAGCAAGTACCTTATTTTCCGATACAAGTGAAGCAGCAGTATATTGCGCTATCATCAAACCGGAATTCAATCCTCCTTTGGAAGTTAAAAATCTTGGCAATCCGCTTAAAGATCCATCAACAAGTCTCGCTGTTCTGCGTTCGCTGATATTGCCAAGTTCGCTCAATGCGATCTTCAGGAAGTCCATGACCAGCGCAACAGGCTCACCATGGAAGTTTCCGCCTTCGATATGCTCGTTGGATTCGGCAAAGATCAAAGGGTTATCGGTTGCGGAATTAATTTCAGTTTCTATTACTTTACTTACGTATTCAATGGTATCTTTAACTGCCCCGTGAACCTGCGGCATACAGCGTAATGAATACGCATCCTGTACTTTGCCGCAATCAATATGCGAAAGCCTTATCTGACTGCCTTTTAATAATTTCCTTAAGTTAGAAGCGGTATTTATCTGTCCCTTATGCGGTCTGACTTTCTGCAGTTTATCACTGAATGCTGTATCTGTTCCTTTTAACGCTTCAACACTTAGTGCACCTGAAATATCAGCAAGCTTAGAAAGCTTAATAGCTCTTCCCAATATTTCTACTGCGAATGCTGTCATCATCTGGGTACCGTTTATTAAAGCTAGCCCTTCCTTTGCCATAAGCCTAAATGGTTTTAAACCGTTTTTGACAAGTACAGTTTTTGAAGGTAATACTTCACTTCCATGATACGCGTAACCTTCACCTATTAAAACACCTGCCAGGTGCGAGAGTGGTGCAAGATCACCCGAAGAACCAACTGAACCCTGTGAAGGTATGTACCCTGTGATTCCGAGATTGAATATCTTTATAAGCTGCTCAAGAAGCTCAAGCCTTACACCGCTGTATCCTTTTACAAGTGAGTTTATCCTTAATAGCAGCATCAGCCTTACAATATTTTTTGGCAGCGGCTCACCGACTCCGGCTGAGTGTGATATAATAAGGTTATGCTGAAGCTTTTCTATATCTTTCTGCGGGATTTTTACATCTTTGAATTCACCAAAGCCTGTAGTAACCCCATATATCACTTCATCATTCCTAATCCATTTTTCAATAACAGCCCTCGAGCTTTTTATCTTTGTAATTGCGCTTTTGGATATACCTATTTTCAGGTTTTTATCAACAATTTCTTTAGCGTGAAAAATCGTTAAATTTTCACCGTTTAATAGCACTTTTTTCATATCAACAAATATAATTTAATATGTTTAAACATTAAAGATATTAAGATTTTAGATTGAAAAATGCTTAAAATTTAGGTATGTTCAAGTAACTAAATCCATTAGTTATGAAAAAGATAATTATTTTTTTAATCATTTTTATTCATCACTTCTCTATTCATTCTCAATGGTTACAGCAAACATCCGGTACGTCAAACAATCTTAAATCAATTAATTTTATTAATGCGAACACGGGTTTTTGCGTGGGCTCAGGGAGCACTATACTAAAGACTACAAATGGAGGAGCTAACTGGGTAACTTTAATAAGTCCTGTTCAGACTAATTTTGATTACGTTAGGATGTTTAGTGTAAGTAATGTAATTATCGGTTCGGTATCTGGTAATTTAATTGTTAGATCTTATGATGGCGGAACAACTATGGAAAATTTTGTAATAAATATTCCGGGTAATGAAACCAAAAAAAAAGTTCAGTTTGTGAGCTTTCTAAATGGATTCTTTTTAACAGGCGCTAAAATTTATAAGACTACAGATGGTGGCATTAACTGGAACCCGTATAGCACAAATGTTGGCAATAGGGATATGTGTTTTATCAATGAAAATACTGGATGGTTATGCAACGCATATACGATCCCGTATCCTCCTCCATCTGGTACGACATATTCAGAAGTTAGATTAACCGTGAATGGCGGAGCAAACTGGGAGGTTTTAGTCAGTATTCAGGAATTTAGCTTTAGCATTAGCAGAATTTTCTTTATTGATAATACAAATGGATTTTACAATGGATTTGTTTCATCCAGTCTGGCAAGAACGAATAACGGTGGTTACTCATGGAATGCAGGGGCATATGGTGCAGGAAGCTATAAAAATTATTATAATACATCCTTTCCAAATTCTAATACTGGATGGTTTATTGGTGACCAGCTAATTAAAACAACAAATGGAGGTTTAAACTGGAATTTAATGACAACATCTTTTGGGTCAGTATTCAATGGGATTCATTTTATTGATACATCAACAGGATGGATGGTTTCTAATAGCGGATTAATAATAAAAACCACAACAGGTGGTTTATCAGGAATTTCAATAATTTCATCTGAAATTCCATCGCAATTTTCACTTTCACAAAACTACCCCAATCCATTCAATCCCACGACTAAAATAAAATTTCAAATTCCACCGTCTTTATCAATAGCACAGACATTCCTGTCTGTGTATGATGCTTTAGGGCGTGAAGTAACAACTCTTGTCAATCAGCAGCTCAAACCCGGCACGTATGAAGCTAGTTGGGATGCTTCAAATTTCCCCAGCGGTGTGTATTTTTATAAGCTCTCATCGGGTGATTTTGTTGAAACGAAGAAGATGGTGATAATTAAGTAGCGATAGTTACTTAATTTGAAATCCCGATTTATCGGGAGGGTTTTGATAAAATAATATTTTATATTGTTTTATATAATTATATTGTATTATTCAAAATATTAATCCATCAAAATGAAAAATTTTACATTATCTATTATTCTATTATTTGCTGTCAGGTTAATTACTTTTTCAGCTCCCGGAGATACAACATGGGTCACTGCATTTGACCAGGATTATCATAACTGGGCTACGATTAATTATGCCTCTGTGACTTTTCCAGATACAACTCATCATTATGAAAAAATTTTAATGAAATATACCATAGGCTGCCCGCCGGGAGGATGTGACCCGTGGGATAGGCTTGGATGGGTTAAGCTATATACTGATACTGCAGCAGGCTCTGGTTATGAGGTTGCTCGAATTGTAACTCCATACAATATTGTAGGTGGCGGTTACCCCGGCACATGTACATTCTGGATAGATGTTACCGATTATATGCCTTTACTTCATGATACACAAATTCTTGGTAATTATATTGAAAGCTGGATAAGCGGCACCCGGGGATGGCTATCAACAATAAAATTTGCCTTCATTGAAGGTGAACCATATTACAAACCGTTTAAAGTTATCAATCTTTGGCAGGATCATTATATAGTTTATGGCGATACGGCAAATCCCCATGAAAATCACCTGCTGCCTATGAGTGTATTCATTGATCCGCAGACCGCAAAAGTTAAAGGAAAAATAATTACAACGGGTCATGGTCAGGGTAATACAGGTAATGCCGCTGAATTTTCCGCGAAGTATCACCAGCTTATAGTGAATAATGATTCACTCACACATAATTTATGGCGTGTTGATTGCGGTTCAAATCCATGCAGTCCTCAGGGCGGTACATGGCAGTACTCCCGTGCCGGCTGGTGTCCCGGGGCGAGTGTAATTCCATGGGATCTTGATGTAACATCAAGTGTAACACCTGGGCAAAATTGCAGCGTGAATTACGATATCGAGCCTTATGTAAATTTCTGCAGACCAACCAATCCAAATTGTATAAACGGGCAAACATGCGCTGATTGTAATTACAATTACAACGGTCATACTGAACCTAACTGGAATGTTGAAGGGCAATTGATATTGTACAGGCTTAATCCAACTATAGGGATCAATAACCAGGGGAATATAGCTCCATCGGTTTTCAACCTGTTACAGAACTATCCCAATCCGTTTAACCCGGTAACAAAAATAAAATTTACTCTTCAGAAATATTCACATGTGAGTATCAAAGTATTTGCTTCTGATGGGTCTGAAGTTGCACAGTTATTAAATGAGGATATGAAAAACGGGGAATTTGAAGTAGAGTTTAATGGCACGGACCTGCCAAGCGGAGTATATTTCTATCAAATGGAAGCAAAAGATTTTAAAGAAACCAAGAAAATGGTGCTCGTAAAATAATTATTAATATTATTTAGGTAATTGAACCTTACCTAATACCATTTCAGGAGTTATTTCTTTCATGCATTTAAAATGCCCTTTGGGGCATTTTTTTCTGCCTATATGTGAACACGGCCTGCATTTTAATCCGTTGTTTTCAAGTATAATTGCATCTCCATTTTGCGGATAAAAACCAAACTCCTTTACTGATGAACCTGCAAGCATAATCAGTGGAATATTTAATGCTTCTGCTAAATGCATCGGACCCGTATCACCGCAAATTACTAGTGAACACCTTTTCAACAGTGAAATAAGGTCAGATATATCCAGATTATTACAAAGGTCATAAACTTTCCTGTTTTTGGTAAGTGATTTTATAATATTTATATTAATACTATCAGTGCCTGTGCCGGTCAGGAAAAATGCAGCACTCTCGCCGGGAAATTTATTAATAATCTCAGCATAAAATTCAGCAGGATAGGTTTTGGTGAAATGCTTCGAAACGGCGGGTATGCAGACTAATTTATTCCCTTTGTTCAGCCCTAAGCTCTCAAGCATCTTATCAATTGAGCGTTCTGATACTGCATCAGTGAAAACTTCAGGTAAGATTTTCTTCTTTAGATCCTCTGGTGAAGCAAATTCGGTGACCATCTCAATGTACCTTTCAGAAATAGGAGGAAGGTCTTTCATAAGATCTATTTTGAAATTAACCAGCAGGAACTTCTTTATCGAATACTTCTTAAACACAAGTATCTTTGCATCCTGTATCATCCTCAAATAAAAGCTTTTAATGTTATTTTGTGCATCTATTATCAGGTTATAGTTACTCATCTTTATAAGCTGCCTCAGGTCTTTCAACGCTTCGTAGTTAAGCTCATTCTTCGCCTTAATTACCTTATGGATTGCAGGATTACTTCTGACAATAAATGCATATTGCTCTTTAGTGCAGAAATCGATCCTCGCCAGTGGAAAAGTTACCTGGATCAAATTTATTAGGGGAGTGGTAAGTATAATATCACCCAATGATGAAAGTCTGATAATCAGTATTCTTCTTACCTGTTCGTTTTTCATTCTAAGGTATTCCTGTTACATCTCAATAACCTGGTGGTTGAAATTTGTAACGTCAATTTCATGAAACAGTTTTTTTATAAACGCTTCATCATATTTATTCATAAAATATAAAATATTTATTTCCCTTTCCTGCAGGTTGTTATTTGGATATATATTGTTTGTTACTTTATCTATCTGTGTAGTGGTTGTTTCGCTCTTCTTAGCCTGTGAATTTATCAGTTTGCTTTTGAATTGCTCAATATTCTGTTTTGTCTTTTCTTTTATGTTATCCACAACATTAAGCAGTGTCTGGTCAACTTTAACTGTCATATTACGCATATCATAAAATATTTTATTCAGGTCATCAAGATATTTTGAAATTTCATCTTCAACCTTAACTTCCGAAAGCTTATCAACCACTTTGGAAACAAGAAAGCTGTGATGGAAAATATCTTCTAGCTTAACATTAAAATTATTCATGAATTTCGCTATTTTTCCCTCAATAATACTCACAGATACCCTCGGGTAAATAACAGGCATGGTAATATCATAATGTTTATAAGCGGGCTTAAACTGAGCGAAGTAAGATATTTCACCGGGGCCGCCGATATAAGCAACTGTTGGCAGAAGGTAATCCTGGCATATGGGCCTCAATACTACGTTCGGACTGAAAAGCTCAGGGTTTTCATTAAGAGTGTTCAGCATTTCTTCATTTTCAAACCTGCGTTTTGAATTTTTTAAAGCAAATTTTCCGCCGTCTCTTGGCTCAATTAAAAGCCTGTTGTTATTATGTAGAAAGAACATATTAATTACCTTAGGCTTTACCTGCAGGTCATAATTTTTTTCAAGCTCAGCGCTTTGCGTAATGATTGTTTCGCATAATTTGGGCGAGCTTGTCAGCTCTTTTTCAAACACCGGTATCAGCAGTCTTTTTATTTCATGTTCAGATGGGTCAATGAATATTACCCCATATCCTTTAAAGATTTCGTTCATCAATCCTGCAAAAGCAGTCTTGTAATTATTCCCTTCTCTGTAATTCCTTGTCACCATATTCATGATCTTATCTTTGAAGTCGGTATCTATCATCGTGCTTCTTAGCTGCTCATTTATACTGTTTATAAGCTCACCAAACTCTATGCCGCCTACGGGTGGACTGCTTTTTCTGGGACCACCATCTTCATCATTGGTATTTTCAGCATCAAAACCTACTCTAACCAGCTCATTTTGCTTATCTATCAGATAAGTATGGTTTGCTTCATCAATATCATGGTCTTCGCTTTCAAGCCAGAATACAGGAACAAAATTAAATTGAGGAAATCTTTCCTTTAGCTCCTTAGCAAGTTTAACCGTTGAAATGGTTTTTAGTATTGTGTACATCGGGCCGGTATATAAACCCATCTGCTGGCCTGTCACAACTGCAAATGTATTTTCACTAACCAGCATTTCAATATTTGCCGCAGTGTGCTCATCTCCGCCAAATGTAACGTTCTGCCTTTTTAAAATATCTATCAGCACATTTTTATCAAAATACCTGCTGGTATTGTAATTATGCACTTTCTCATCAATGACTTTGAATATATCTTCGTTTTCCCTGAAATGAGAATTGAAAAAAGGCGCGAGTTTTTTGTAATCTTCTTCACCCGAAGAAATATAATCAAGGTAAAGATTGTTAAAATTTGGCAGCTTATTGAATTCTACAGTATACATTTAAATTTATTTTTCTTTCTTAGTATTTGATTGTTTTTTTGATTCGGCTTTGGCAGTCTTCTTCTCAGACGGTTTATCAGCTGGTTTATTTGTTTCTTTTTTGCTCCCCTCGGTTTTTGGAACTAAGGGCGCGGCTGGCTCAGTAGTGTTTTTTTTCTTATAGTCTGTCTGGTAAAAGCCGCTGCCTTTAAATATCAGGCCGCCGCCTGTACCAATTAACTTCTGCAGAGTTTCTTTTCCGCAATTTGGACATTTTTTCAAAGGCTCGTCGCTCATCTTCTGCAATTCTTCCAGTTCAAATCCGCAATCAGAACATTTGTATTCGTAAAATGGCATATTTACTTTCTATTTCGAAAAATTAAAATTACTTAATTCTTCATACTCAGAACCGCCCGGCATGAGCTTACTTCTCATCAAAAAGAAAGAATTAAATTCAATTTTTAAGGGGGTCAAATTAAAGGCAATATTTGATTCAATTTTTCTTCGCTTATTTTTGTTAAACCTGCCGAAGGTTATGTGAGGTATGAATTTTTTATCAGGCTTTATCCCGAAATTATAAATTACTTTATCTATGAATCCTACAAGTGTTTCTGTGTTGCTCCCTATTTCCGCTAAACCCGCATAAAGAATATTCGGAAATCTTATGTTGGGGAAAAAATCAATTTTATCGGTTGTAAATTCAACTTTTTCGAAATCAAATTTCAGCCGTTCAAGTGTATCTGTAAGAGGCTCAATTTTATCTTCATCTATATCTCCCAGAAATCTTAGAGTTAAATGGAACTTATCCGGGTCTTCCCAGCGGATATTTTCTTTTCCAAGGATATCTATAATTGCAGCCTGATCCTTTTTTAATGAACCAATCTGATCTTCTTCTAAATTTAACGATAAAAATAACCTGATTTTTCCCAATTCCCGCTCCAAAGGTATCCTTTAAGAACAAAATTACCTATAAATCTTGTTATATTCAAAGATACTATAAATTACCGTGTATTATCATTTAGTATACATTTGTCATATAATCTTATTATGAGTTTTTTTATATTTGTGCCCAAGTGACTACTTCAAGACTGGTCTTTAAAGCTGGAGTGAAAATTAAAAATAATAAAAATGGATACATTAGCACCGGATGTAAAAAATACCGCAAACGGCAAATCAGCAGACTTTCTGCCATTAAAGAATTGGGATCATATCGAGTTTTACTGCGGTAACGCGAAGCAATCTGCCTTTTTCTATCAGTACGCCATGGGATTTAAGCTTACGGCTTACAGCGGACTTGAAACAGGTAACCGTGAAAGAGCATCATTTCTCCTGGAGCAGGGTAAGATAAAATTTGTTCTTTCAACACCATACCACCCGGATAATTTTATGGCTGACCATATAAAAAATCATGGTGACGGAGTAAGAGATATTGCCCTGGAAGTAGATGATGCCAAAAGTGCATTTGATGAAACTGTAAAACGCGGAGCTATACCGGTTTTGGAGCCGACTAAAATTGAAGATGAAAACGGTTTTATCATCCGTTCAGCTATTAAAACTTACGGAGATACCATACACTCGTTTGTTCAAAGAAATAATTATAAAGGTCTTTTCCTTCCGGGTTATGTTGATGCTTCTGCCAAAGCTATTAAGGGTATTAAGGATGCAGGCTTAAGATCTGTTGACCATATGGTTGGCAATGTTGAGCTTGGCAAAATGAATTTCTGGGTTAACTTTTATGCTGAGGTAATGGGATTCAGCCAGCTTCTCTCATTTGATGATAAGGATATTTCAACTGAATATACTGCTTTAATGAGCAAGGTTATGAGTAGCGGAAATGGACGGATAAAGTTCAAAGCCGACGCCGTCGGCACGCGCCGACAAGG
>JBDTNV010000080.1:0-13402 GCA_039933555.1 Ignavibacteria bacterium | reverse complement strand
TGCAGCCATACTCCAATGAAGCACCAAATCAATTTTCACTTTCGCAAAATTATCCAAATCCATTTAATCCAACAACAAACATTAAGTTTGCGATTCCAAATTCCGAATTTGTAAAATTAATCGTATATGATATTCCCGGCAGGGAAGTTGAAATGTTAGTGAATGAAAATCTGAATGCAGGAACTTATAATGCTGACTGGAATGCAGCAAGTTTTTCAAGTGGTGTATATTTTTATAAACTGCATGCCGGCGAATTTACGGAAACAAAGAAGATGGTGTTAGTAAAATAGTGAAGCTATTTTACAACCTTGTTTCTATGACTTGTGAAGTAAAACGTATTCATACGATAACTACCCCAGCAGTTAAGCTTTAAGTCTTTGGAAGAATACATCACATACTAAAAGGAGCTATTTAGCTCCTTTTTCTATTATTTCATTTGCTTTCCTTATCAGCCATTCTTTATTTATTGTTTCCGTTTGTTCTGTTTCTTTTAATAAAAAATCAATCTCATTTCCTTCAGGTGATAACTTTAATCTGAGCAATTTTGAATATGTTTCAAGGAAATTTCTGTTGGTATTCATTACAAAATCCGATGCCGTTTCATTTCTCTTTATATAGTGCCTGTAAGAATCTATTATATAGTATGCCTCCTCTGTCATATTCAATTCATAATATATCATCAGTAAATAATTTTTTACTTCAAGCTTAATATGGGTTTGCTGAAGATTTATTTTCGCCAGGTAACCGAGGGCTGTTTCAAATTTGCCCATGTAAAAATTAAGCCTGGCATAGCAGAAGTTTACAACATCGTCCTTATCTTCAGGGTGAAGGCGGACGGAATATTCGTCAATGAACTTCTCAGCAGCGGCATAGTTTTTCATCCTGATCCTGTTGGTAACTATATTTATAAAATAATAATATTGCAGGTAACCGCCTTCTGTCAGCACTCCTTTTTCAAGCATTTTATCGTAGAATTCCCCGATATCATTGTAGTATTTCGGTTCTCCGGAGTGAGCTTTCCTTATTCCGAAGTTAATCAGCGCCATATAGCCGTTTAGCTCAGTCTCACTGCTCAGCGTTTGTGATGTTTCACTCAGCGCATCTTTGAGCTTAATGTAATACCTGTGTTCAAGGGTAAGATCAACAAGGAGAGTATATGCAGTAACTTTAAGTGATAGGTCATTAAAAAAATTATTCTCTTCGGCGTTATTTATTATTTCATTTAAGAGCGGCATTTTGAAATCTGCCTGGAATAAATGACGCGAGTTGATCATATCGCCGTACATCTCAAGTATCTTTGTAACAGAGTATTTTACGAAAGAATCGGCTTCTTTCTGGTAGTAGGTAAGAACTTTTTTGTAATCCCTATCAAGATGATAGTTTATTGCGCTGCCATACAGGCGGTAAAGGTCAAAATCCTTACTCTTGATTTCCGTTTCATTAATGTTCATGAATTCTTTTTCGGTGTTATTATACAGTTTCTCAAATTCTTCGTCGAGCCCGCGTAACCGGTATTGATTAAGAAGAGCAAGCTTCTTTTCATTTCTCTCATTTGCAAAGGATCTATAAATAAGAAATTGATCTGCAAGCTTCCTCAGGTTTGATATCAGCTTACGGATATATGGATCATTGTAATCTGAAGCTGGCTGGAGTATCTTGAATATATTTTCTTTTGTACAGTTTTTGTTCTTGAAGGAGGGCCAATATTTTCTTACCTCCGTGAAAAATTTCACCAGGTAATCACCATTGTTAAAATACGGTGACCTGATAAAATCATCAAAATCCCTTAGCTCTTCCTTTGAAAATGTCCGCAAAATCTTAATTAATTTTGTACCTTCCATTACGCTGATCTTAGTTCACACTTAGTAATGCAAAAATAACTAAAAAAACACAAAAATCAATATTTATAGTAAATTTAGGTCAGTAAACCCAAATCCCAGTTCACAATTGGATAATTCTTTCTTTTGTTTGAGAATTGAAAAAGTTTAGTTTTGAGAAATAAAAAAAACTGATTATGAAATATCTGATATTAATCTGTGCTGTACTCGTTTCAAATAAAGTATATCCGCAAAGCGGATGGTACCCTCTTCAAAGCGGAGATATTAATCATATTATATCCATACAATTCATTGATGCTCAAACAGGGTATTATATTAGCACGTCAAACGTATGTTTCAAAACTACCAACGGGGGAGACCAGTGGAATTTGATTGCGACTTTTGGAACTTTGATCAATGATATGACTTTCCTGAATGCAGCCACCGGATATATTTCTGCATGCGACGGGAAAGTATACAGGACAACCAATTCAGGAATTACCTGGGGTACATTCAATACCGGTTCATCTTCCTGTTTTAGTACAATTACATTTTTGAATTCACAAACCGGATGGGTATCTGCACAGTCAAGTTACACTTCAAATACAGTTTATAAAACCATCAATGGCGGTGTAAACTGGTTTCTGCTTGGTATTATCCCGGGCATAGAGCGCACATTCAGGATAAGATTTACGGATAATCAAACCGGTTGGGCTGGAGGGCAAAAGAACAGTAACTACGACGGTATATTCCTCAGAACAACTAACGGCGGTGCGAACTGGATAGTGACCCTAGATGCAGCTGATGAGGTCGATGATTTCTATTTTATAAATTCACAGACCGGTTGGGTAGTAAGCGGCGGTAGGGTGTATAGATCAACAAATTCAGGCGGCAACTGGAGCGAGCAGTTACATGTAGCGGGACATTTTTCTACCTGCAGTTTCGTTGATGCAAATACCGGCTGGGCGCAAGGGTTATCTGGCTCTGACGGAATGATATATAAAACCACGAATTCAGGCCTTAACTGGTCTTCACAGAGTGTACCCGGTGCATACAATCTTTTAACCATGTACTTTATTAATGCACAAACCGGTTGGACAGCCGGCCTGTTAGGGAAAATGTATAAAACAACAAACGGCGGTGAACTAATTACAGGTATAGAACCGGTCGGGGAAGAAATTCCAGGAATATATTCTCTCAGCCAGAATTATCCAAATCCGTTTAACCCTGCAACAAACATAAAATTTTCAATTCCAAAGGCTGGATTTGTAAAGCTTACAGTTTATGATATGCTTGGCAGAGAAATTGAAACACTTGTTAATGAGAACCTGGTTGCAGGTACTTATAAGGCTGACTGGAACGCTTCAAATTTTTCAAGCGGGGTGTTTTTTTATAAAATAGAAACGGCCGGGTTCACTGATATTAGGAAAATGATCCTGGTTAAATAACATAAGGTTTTATTATTTATAAACAGATCATTTAAAATTTTCAATTTCTTCGAACAGTAATTTCCTTATCCTGAAAGGGTTCAAAGGGATCTGTTGGGCCTCTAAATAAAGTTTTTTCAGCTGGTATACTTTATCGCTTTCATTGCTGCTTTCTTTAAGCTTTACCAGGTCACTCATCAGCTTCAGGAAAATATTGTAAGACCTGCTCTGTCCAGGCAGCAGGTTTTCTTCATTCCGTAAGAAATGCCGGAATGTATCAATTATTCCCAGCGCCTGTTCATACATTCCCAGCTTATAATAGATCACGAGCAGCATTATCTTTACCTGTACTTTAAAAATAAAATTCTGAAAATTAGATTTTGAAAAATATTTCAATGCGCCTTTTAGGTTCCCTTTTGCGTTTTCAATAACACCGTGACAGAAGGAAAGCACATTGGTTTTTTCTGCCGGGGGTATAGATACCTCGAATTCTTTTATAAATTTTTCAGCGTAATTATATTCACCAACCCTGCAAGCAATTTTAACAACATTCATGAAATTCGGGTAGAGGAAATTCTCTTTTGTCATTATCTTCAGTTCTATCTGTTCGGTAAAAATTTCAAACATATCCCTGTTAAAGGAATCATCTCCTTTAAAGTTAACCATATATGCGGCAAAATCATACATATGAGTATAGAGCGCAAGCTGGTCAGGAAACTTAAGGCTTAAAAGATATTTTTTCTTCAGTTCCTTCAGCTCATTGTAATATTTAATATCCTGCGTTAATAATAAACGAAATATACTTCCGAAAATAAATAATGCAGGATTGCTGCCCGGATCAGACTTATCAATGTAATTTAATATTTCATCCTTCCATTTAAGATCAAATGTAATCCTGCTTTGCGCAGTTTCATGCAGCATCAGGTTATAGATTTTTATCAGCTTTATTACAGCATGATCAAGAAAGTTATCATGCATTTTCTGTATGAGCTTAAGATCACTTAAGGGCTTTAAAGGTGTTATATATCTGAGATAGTTTTCATTAAGCAAATACATGTTATAAAGGTAATGATCATCTTTTAAACCTGAAGTATTTAGGTGATTTAATCTTTTATTATATTTTTGTTCGTAAAGCCTGTTAATTCTGCTTAATCCTGTAATAAGAGCCATATCCCTTGAATCACTGTCATTTTCCTGATGCTGCTGGATAATAAAATTTTCTGTGACCTGGTACAGATCACTAATCACATTATTTATCTTATGATAATCATATTTCTCACCGTGATAAATACCGCTGAAAAGCTTTTCAATTGTCAGGTTCCTGTTTTTGAACAGTGGATAATATTTTGCCAGTAAATTGTAAAGGGTTATTACTCGGATGCTTTTATTAAAATAGGGAGAGTTTACAAATTCACCCAGAAGTTTAAATTCCTTTTTATTCAGGATCTTTAAAACATCAAAAAGCTTATAATTCTGCATAAATATATATTGATTTTATTCTAACTTAAAATACATAAAAAATCTTTAAAATCCCATTTAAATGCAATAAATTAACCGTTTGAATTAAGTAAAATGTCATTTTCGCTCTAACTTTCCTGTTATTTTTCTTTGCTATGCTTGGTGTTAAAGGAGTATGTTTGCTTTCAACAGCGATATGGTATAGATTATTCTTAAACAGTTTTTATTACCCCGTATCTTCCATTCTAACCGGAAATATCATATCGCTGTGATGATCTGAAGAATTGAAATACGGGGTTATTATTTTATAGTGAACCGGGCTTACAAACCAGGTGCCTGCATATCATAATAGATGCGCAGTATTATTCAAACTATGAAAATGTTAAAATACTGAATACAAAGATCTTTTTTCAAACAATAAAATGATTAACAATATAATATGACAATGAAGATAACTTTAATCCTGATTTTTCTTTGCATTTTGTCTGTAAATATCCATTCTCAGCAGTGGACTGCAACATATTTTGAAGGATATTTTACTTATGTAGGATTTGACGGTACAGGGAATGTATATACTGCCTCTACAGGCAACGGAGAAAATATTCCAGCGGGGTGTATTTTTATAAGCTCACAACAGTAGCCTTTACAGAAACAAAAAAAATGATACTTTCCAAATAAAAATATTATTAAAATAAATATAGAATAAAAATGAAGAAATGTTATTGTGCACTGGCTTTGCTGTTAAATTCGGTTATGATACTTTCACAATGGCTGCCAGATGCAAGGCTGACAAATGCTACAGGAGATTCCTATACATCTTACAATAACGCAAAAAATATTGCTTCTAGCGGTGCAGATCTTTATGCGGTATGGACTGATACCCGGGACGGTAACGGGGAGATATACTTTAAACATTCTTCAAATTCCGGGATCTCATGGGGTACGGATACAAGAATAACAAATAACAATTCTTATTCCGGTTATCCTTCTGTTGCGGTATCAGGTATTGTATTACATGTAGCATGGTACGATTCCCGGGACGGCAATGAAGAAATTTACTACAAGCGGTCTACTGATGGCGGTTTAAGCTGGGGAGCTGATACACGGATGACAACTGAAGACAGCAGCTCTGCATTTCCATCGCTGGTAGTATCAGGCTCTACGGTTCACCTGTTATGGCGTGACAGCAGAAACCCGGTAAATGAAATTTACTACAGAAGGTCCACTGACGGCGGCGTAACATGGCTTGCAGAAACAAGGCTTTCAAATGATCCGGCAAATTCATACAGCGCTTCGATATCAACAGCAGGAAGTTATGTATACGCTGTTTGGGAAGATAACCGCGATGCCGGCGGAGTTGAAATATATTTTAAGCGTTCTTCTGATGTAGGCGCAACATGGGGTGCAGATACCAGGCTGACAGTAAGTAACGGTAACTCTGAGTACCCCTGTGTTGAATCATCGGGAAATGATGTGTATGTTTCATGGAATGATAACAGGGACGGTAATATAGAGATCTATTTTAAACACTCCACAGATGGCGGAAATACATGGGGACCCGATATGCGGCTTACCACAAGTGCCGGAGATTCATTCCGTCCTTCACTAGCCGTATCCGGCAGCAGCCTTCATTTAGTTTGGTTTGACAGCAGGGATGTAAACTATGAAATATACTCTAAAAACTCATCAAATTCCGGAGTTGACTGGGGACAGGACCAGAGGCTTACAAATAATTCGTTAATTTCAGCACAGCCGTTTGTTACTGCTTCAGGGACTTTTGTTCATGTTCTGTGGACAGATAACAGGGACGGTAACTATGAAATATATTATAAAGGAGATCCAACAGGAAATACGATCGGCATCCAGCAGATAAGCACTTTTACACCTGAAAAGTATTCACTTGAGCAGAACTATCCCAATCCGTTCAACCCTGCAACAAACATACAGTTTTCAATTCCGGAATCAGGTAATATAATTTTAAAAGTATTTGATGTTTCAGGAAGAGAAGCTGCTGAACTGGTTAATGGCAGGCTCTCTGCAGGTTCATATAATCATAATTTCGATGCCTCGCAATTAGCAAGCGGAATTTATTTCTATAAGCTTGAGTCAGAAAGTTTCAGCCAAACAAAGAGAATGGTTTTGATAAAATAACAAACATTCAAAACAACCTGATATTTAAACAAAAATTTAAAAATGAGAAAACTACTATTTATATTTATACTCCAAATCGTTATATCTTTAACTATTTCAGCGCAGGCAACACAGGAATGGGCATCACGGTACTATAGTGGCGCGGGTGATGATTATATAACAGGTATGGCAGTAGATACTACCGGTAATGTTTTTGTAACCGGTTACATCACAGGATCAAATTCAAATATTGATTATGCCACAGTAAAATATAATTCAGCAGGAGTGCAGCAATGGGTACAAACATATAATGGCACCGGAAATTATGATGATCTTCCATCAGATATAGTAACTGACATATCAGGAAATGTTTATATTACAGGTCGAAGTACGGGAAACGGCAGTGATCAGGACTATGCAACAATAAAATACAATTCTGCAGGAGTCCAGCAGTGGGTTAAAATATATAACGGAACTTCAAACTATTATGACGCAGCTACATCTATTGCAGTTGATGGTTCCGGAAATGTTTATGTAACCGGTAGCAGCTATGATAATACAACAAATACTGACTATGCAACAATTAAGTACAATTCCAGCGGAATTCAGCAATGGATAACTAAATATAACGGACCTGCAGGAAGCATTGATGTTGCCTTAAAAATTACAATTGATGCTGCAGGGAATGTATATATTACAGGTAAAAGCACCGGCAGCGGTACAGGTTTGGACTATGCGACAATTAAGTATAATTCATCAGGTGTTCAGCAATGGGCCGGCAGGTATAGCGGAGCCGGAAATGGCGAGGATGTACCATCCTCGATCTCTGTTGACGCTTCAGGGAATGTATATGTAACTGGTTACACAACAGTAAGCGGAAGCGGCAAAGATTACACAACAATAAAATATAATAGTGCAGGAGTCCAGCAATGGTTAAAAACGTATAACGGTCCGGGCAATGGTGATGATAAAGCTGTATCAATTGCAGTGGATGGCACAGGAAATGTAGCGGTTACAGGTTCAAGTTTAGGTTCCGGTACCGATTATGATTATGCTACAATAGAGTATAATTCATACGGTATACAGCAATGGCTGCAAAGATATAATGGAATAGGAAACCAGTACGATATTCCCACAGCTCTTAGAATTGATGGTTTCGGAAGTGTTTACTTAACGGGTTCAACCATCGTTAACTTTACATATAATGATTACGCAACGATAAAATATAATTCAGCGGGAGCGCAGCAATGGATTCAAAAGTACGCCGGAACGGGAAATCAATATGATCTTGCCGGCCCATTGGTCCTTGATGCAGCAGGAAATGTTTATGTATCGGGTTCAAGCCAGGGTATTGGTGAAAGTTTTGAATTTGCAACTCTCAAATACTCCCAGGTCATTGGAATTCAGCAGATAAGCACTATTATACCCCAAAAGTATTCACTCATACAGAACTATCCCAACCCGTTCAACCCAACAACAAACATACAGTTTTCAATTCCGGAATCAGGGTTTGTGAAATTAACTGTGTTTGATATGTTAGGCAGAGAAATTGAAATTTTGGTGAGTGAAGAACTTAATCCCGGAACTTATGAAGCTGATTTTGACGGAAGCAAATATGCATCAGGCGTTTACTTCTATAAGCTGGTAACCCGCAGATTTGAAGAAACAAAGAAAATGCTGCTGGTTAAGTAACGATAGTTATTTAATAGTCGTCCTGTTAAGGCGGGGATTTTAGTAAAAGAAATCTAATTATCGATCAAACAATTCAATCTAATTATTCTTCATATGGAAAAGAAAATGAGTTATGATATTTACAAAATTCTATTAAAAATTTTTATATGTTTAGTTTGGGTTTCTACTCTGCAGCAAGTTTTTTCGCAGGAAAACTGGGCGCCGACTTCAACCGGAAGTAATGTCCCGTCTTCCCGTGGTTATCATACAGCTGTTTGGACTGGAGTAACTAATAAAATGATTATTTGGGGAGGAAATGACTTTGCTGCGGTAAATACCGGAGGTATTTACGACCCGTTATTAGATTCATGGACTGTAACTTCAACAGGAGCAAATTGTCCGACAGCACGTTGGTATCACACGGCAGTTTGGACAGGAACTGAAATGATTGTTTGGGGTGGGTTAAATTCTTCTCCAAATACAGTTTATAATACAGGGGGTATTTACGACCCTGTATTAAACACCTGGACAGCAACATCAACCTCAAGCGCTCCGGCTCCAAGATCTTATCACACGGCAGTTTGGACAGGAAGTAAGATGATCGTATGGGGGGGATATAATTCCGTTACTGGTACTAATTATTACAATGCAGGCGGAGTTTATGATCCTGTAACAGATACATGGAACGCTATGACAACCACCAATGCTCCGGAAGGACGAAAGTATCACACAGCAATCTGGACAGGAAGCAAAATGATCATTTGGGGAGGAATGGATTCAATAGGTACAGTATTGAATACAGGTGGTATTTACGATCCTTTAACAGACACCTGGACTCCAACTTCCGTTGCTGCAAATGTGCCATCTGCCCGCCGTTTTCATACGGCTGTTTGGACCGGAAGTAAAATGATCGTTTGGGGCGGATCTCCGGGTGGAATTAATTACAATACAGGCGGTATTTATGACCCGGTGTCTGATACCTGGCAGGCAACATCTACAACGGGAGCTGCAGCTGCCAGATATGGACAAACAGCAGTTTGGACGGGAAGCAGGATGATAGTTTGGGGAGGGGTAGCCGGCAACCTTACTTATTTGAATACGGGAGGTATATATGACCCTGTAACGGATGCCTGGGCATTAACTACAACTGTAAATGCTGCCACTGTTCGCGATAATCATACTGCGGTTATAACAACGAGCTCGATGATAGTATGGGGCGGCTATGGTGGCGGTGGAGGCAGCCCCGTTTATTTAAATACCGGAGGGATATATACAAACCCATCCGTTATAGGTATTACTTCAATTTCAACAGTAATTCCGGAGCGCTTTTCTCTTTCACAGAATTACCCTAATCCTTTTAACCCTGTTACAAATATCGAATTCCAACTTGCAAAGAGTGGATTTGTAAACTTAACGGTATTTGATTTGCTGGGAAGGGAAATTGAAACTTTAGTAAATGAAGATCTTAATGCAGGAACATACAACGTTGACTGGAATGCCGTAAAATACCCATCCGGTGCATATTTTTACAGAATCCGGTCCGTGGGATTTTCAGAAACAAAGAAGATGATGTTAGTAAGATAGTGTAGCTATTTTACAATCTTGTTTCTAAGACTTGTGAAGTAATCCGCAGCTACCATTTGGCTGCACCAGCAGTCACGCTTAGAGTCATTGGATGAATAAATAAAGAAGCTAATTAGCTCCTTTATTTTATTTCTGAAATTTTTATCAGAAGCCATTCGCCAAACGGCAGTTCAATATCTTTTTCAAGATCCCTTCTTATCATTTCAATTTCGGTTGAATCATCTTTTTCCATCGCATTCACCAATTTTATCAGAATATTCAGGAATCTGAGAAAATTATTCCTGGTATATTCACTTATTGAACTTGATGACGTAATGAAATGTTTTGCTGAATCAACCTGGTACATCAGCTGTTCAAATTCACGCATCTCAAAATAGGTCCTAATATAGATAGATTTAACGTAGAATTTATCCCGGGAATCGATGAACTTTACATCTTTCAGATTTTCAAGAACTTTTGTATAATCTTTTAATTTCTGGAATAAATACGCCATCCCCAGTGCTTTCATAGGTTTCTGATATGAAGGCTTTAATTTAGGGGCATACTCCATGATATAATCATAAACCCATTCAGTTTTATTAATCGAAAGGGCATTTCTCAAGATCTGGATGAAAAGGATCTTTGAAGGATATTTATTACTGCCCGAGAAAGCTATTTCTAGCTCAAGCTTGTTTATTTCAAACAGGTATTTCCTGTACTGCTTATCTCCTTTATTGGCTTTTAGGCTGCAGTAATTTGAAAGGGTTGTTATCCATGAAAGCTTTTCATTTGCGGCAAATTCTTCAATGTTCTTCGCGAACAATTCTTTCAGTCTGAGGAAATACTTCTCGTCATCAAACTTAAGAACAGTCATAATAGCGCAGTAAAGCATTTCCATGAAATCAGTATATTCATAATTATTTTCACGGGCATACCTGATCAGACTTTCCATATCAAGGCTTTCAACAAACCTGAGCGGTATGTTCACTTCGAATTTGGCATTGAACATTATTGCATTGGCATTGAGGTCATTTATTACCGTTGATATTTCCCTGAGCATGTTCATAATTGCGTACTCGCCTTTTTTTACAATATGCTTCGAAAGCAGATGCTGTGTATCCTCCAGGAAATGATATGACATCCTGCCGGTTTCAACTTCATTTTTATACAGAAAGAACTTATCACCAATACCTGCTTTTTCAAGTGACTTTTCCATATCATCAAGCTTCTTTGACTGATATGAAGCAAGCTTCCTGCTTAAGAACTCATCAGCAAGCAGACTGCTCTTCACAAGCTTGTTCTTATCAAGCGAGGAGTGAATAAGGAATTCTTCAGCCATATTCTGCATGGAAGAGAACATATTCCACATAACCTGTTTGTTAAATTTCTTACCCGGGTAAAGCTTTTAGTATATGTATTTATGAGTTAGCTTCTCATCGCTGAATTTAGGATGATACTTTACAAGGAGATTTAAGAAAGGGTCATAGTTTCTCCCTTTATTAAAGTATGTTGAACCAATGAATTTTTCGAATTCTCTCAGTTCTGCCCTGGAAAAAGTCCCTAGAATATTTGTTAGCCTTGAATTAATCAAACAGAATCCCTTTAATTTAGTCAAAAAACCTCATGTATAATGATTAGTTTTTGAGTTCTGAAAACCCCAAAAATACCACTTTTTTGAGATATTTAAACAAATTTATGCAATTTAAGCATGTTTAGTTTTCAGATAAAGTCTCTTTGTAAACCCTGAGTATGCGGGATATCTTTGTGAAGTATTTAAAAATCATGGAGAAATTAAAATAATGAAGACTCAGGCAAATACACCTCATCCGGTCACAAGCAGAAGAAATATCTGGGGACCAATTGTTGCAAGATAATTGCTTTAACAAAAATATTGATGAATGAACATAAAAAAAGGAGCCATATGGCTCCTTTTTAATTTATCAATATAATATCATGAAAGCTTACTTAATGCTTTTCTTAAGCTTGTAATTACCATTTCAACTTCTTCCATTTTGCAGGTGCCTACAGATAAGCGGTACCATGTACTGTTTTCATCATCGCCGAAAGCGTAGAAAGGAACTATAGCAACACGCGCCTCTTCAAGAAGGTATTTTGTAATATCTTTTGTGTTGGCTAGGACCGTGCCGTCAGCTTTTTTCTTTCCGTGAAGACTGAATTGTACAGTTAAATAAATTGCGGCTTGCGGCGCGATAGCATCAACTTTAAAGCCTTCACTTTTCAGATCCATGAAACCGTTATAGAAGCCGTCAAGCCTGTCATGCACTTCTTTTTTGAACCTGTTAAGATAATTATCAACATCGGCTGTTCTGTTGAGGTACCTTGCAGTTGCAACCTGCTCAGCTTTTGCTGCCCATGCGCCTAAATGTGAAAGTATTGATTTCATCTTTCCGATAACGCGCGCGGGTCCAACTGACCAGCCCACTCTAACACCTGTTGCAGCGAATGCTTTTGAAAGACCGTCAATGAAAATTGTATAGTTCTTCATTTCAGGAATAAGTGATACAGGATTAAAATGTTCGGTTTCACCGTAGGTTAATACCCAGTATATCTGGTCATAGAGCAGGTATAACGGTTTTTCGCCTTCGGGGCGTGAATGATTCTCTTCTATTATAAGCTCACATATCTCTTCAAGATCTTTCCTAGAAAACGTTGTGCCTGTGGGATTCAAAGGTGAGCACAAAGAAACCAGCGCAGCGCCTTTTAGATGAGGCTTCAGGTCAGCCGCAGTCGGCATGAAATGATTTTCAGGTGTCGCAATAATCTCAATTTTCTTTGCATGTGATAGGTGTGTGTAATGATTGTTATTCCATGAAGGAACAGGGAATACAACTGTATCACCGGGCTGAACTAATGTCTGGTAAACAGCATATATCAATGGCCTTGCTCCGGCTGACATTAATACTTCTGTTGCGGGATTATATTCAATTCCTTCCTTTTCCTTCAGGAATTTAGAAACTGCTTTGCGTGTTTCAAGTAAGCCATCGGCAGGGGGGTAGTTTGTTTCGTGCTCTTTATAAGCTTTAATTATTTCTTCTTCAAGCTCAACCGGTATTGGGAAAACCTTCGGGTCAAAATCTCCGATAGTTAAATTATATATCTGCTCGCCTTGTTTTATCTTGTCGTTAATTTCTCCGGCCAGCTTTATTATTTCAGAGGCAACCAAAGTCTCTGCCATCTTAGAGACCCTAAGTGTCTTTTCCTTTACTTCCATTATATCTGTTTGCATAGGATTTAAATAGGTTAGTTACACAAAGTTAACCATTAAAAACATTATAGAAAATCCGAAAAGACGGTAATTATTTATCCGAAAATATA
>JBDTNV010000079.1:0-13482 GCA_039933555.1 Ignavibacteria bacterium | reverse complement strand
TCTGATAAGATGGGAATGTAGGGATTGCGGGTTGGAGATTGTTGATTGCGGAATTCCTGCGGCAGGCAGGGAATTTGAATACAGTTTGTCATTCCTTAAAAGGAAAGTAGTTTGTATTTTAATATAGAATAAAAGTATAAGTTATGGAATTATTTGATAATGTAAATTACACGGATAAAGTTTTTGCAAAGCCATTTATAAAATGGGCTGGCGGCAAGACACAGTTACTCCCTGTATTTCAGAATTTTTACCCAAAAGAATTAAAATTAGGTATAATTGAAAATTATTTTGAACCATTTTTAGGAGGAGCTTCTGTATTTTTTGATGTAGTCCAAAAATATGGTATCAAAAATTCATATTTGAGTGATAATAATTTTGACATATTTTTAATTTACAAAGTAATACAAAGAAATGTTGATGTATTAATTGATGAACTTAGCCAGTTAAAGAGAAAATACTTAAAATTAACCGAGACAAAAAGAGAAGAATTTTATTATCAATTAAGAGAAAATTATAACGTAGATAAAGCTAAAATTAAAACAAAGAAGTTTGAAGACAATTGGATAACACGGGCTGGACAAATGATTTTTTTAAATAAAACCTGCTTTAATGGTTTATATAGATTAAATAAATCGGGTGATTTTAATGTACCCTTTGGAAAATATACAAATCCGGGAATATATGATGAATCTAACTTAAGAAATGTCGCGGAAATACTACAAAGTTCAAACATAGTTTATGGAGACTTTGAATATCTGCAAAATAAAGTTAATGAAAAATCGTTTGTATACTTTGACCCACCTTACAGGCCGATAAGCAGTACATCTACTTTTAATTCTTATAGTAAAGACGGTTTTAACGATAATGACCAAAGAAGGTTAGCGGCTTGTTTCAAAGGGCTTAGTTTCAAAGGAGCAAAATTAATGTTAAGCAACTCTGATCCCAAAAATCACAACGAAAAAGACGAGTTTTTCGATGATTTATATAAGGGATTTAATATTAATAGAATTGATGCAACAAGAATGATAAATTCAAATTCAGAAAAAAGAGGTAAAATCAAAGAATTATTAATAACTAATTATTAAATTAAAAGGAGTAACATTATGAATTACAAAATTATCATCCCAAAAAATGAAGTAATCAGTGAAAATGGTAAACTTAGTATAAATGAAATTGTAAATTTATTCAGAAAATACAAAAATGAACCAATTAAGATTCAATTTTTAGCCGATATGATGGAAGAATAAATTCTGCAATGTTAAATAAAATTTTATGAAAACTACGAATACTTTAGAAAATGATTTTAATCTATTCTTTAATAGTCTTACTGAAACGATTAAGACTTTTGACTACTATGTAGCGTGGAATAAAATCGAAACAAACATTAAACAAATTGAAGTATCTCTGAATATTCTCAATTATTTAATTGGTAAACGAAATTTCAAAGAAGAATTTTTTAGTATACTCAAAAAGTATCCCGAAGTAGTTGAAGTTTTTCCTATTTTGATTGCTATAAGGAGTGACTCAGAGGTTATTATGGACCTAGATGGGATTAAAAAAATTACCCATAATTTCAAAAAAAAACCAACGATAAATGATTCTTTACTAGAAGAATATTATGTGTTCTTTAAAGAAACTGGCTTAGAAGCATTAATTAAAGAAGAAAAAGTTAAAAATCTTGTAGATTATGTTTTTGGAATTGAAGTTGGAATGGATACGAACGCAAGAAAAAATCGAACTGGAGAACTTATGGAAAATCTGATTGAAAAGTATCTGACTAAATTACCCTCAAACTACAAGTTTATTAGACAAGCCAACAAAGATTCTATTCAAAGAAATTTAGGGATAAAAATAGAGATAGACAAAACCAGCAGACGTTTTGATTTTGCCATAAAAAACACAAACACTAATAAACTGTTTCTAGTTGAAGTCAATTTTTATAATGGAGGGGGTTCAAAATTAAAAGCTACAGCTGGAGAATATAAGGGTTTATATGATTTCTTATTTGTACAGAATATTACTTTTCTTTGGATTACCGATGGCTCCGGATGGTTAACTGCGAGAAAGTCATTAGAAGAAACATATCACCATAATCAAGGTCAAATTTACAATTTAAAAATGATAACAGAAGGTGTTTTAGAAGAGGCTTTAAAAATTTGAATATAAAAAAAAACAATTTAGAACCGGAAAACTTTAAAAACGAACTAACTTCTGTTTGGTCATTTCCAGAACGAGGTGATTGGGCTACTCATAATTCAAAATATAGAGGCAACTTTGCCCCCCAAGTAGCTCGTAATTTAATTGAGAAATATACAGTTGAAGAAGAAAATGTTTTAGATCCTATGGTTGGTTCAGGTACAACATTAATTGAGGCTAAACTTCTAAATAGAAATGCACTTGGAGTTGATATTAATCCAAATGCGATAGAGCTTTCAACAAAAGCTTTAGATTTTGAATATAAATCTAAATCAAAGCAAAAAGCAAAATTAGCAGATGCCAGAAATTTGGATTTTTGTAAAAGTGAATCAGTTGATTTAATAATTTTCCACCCCCCATATTTAAATATAGTTGAATATTCTAAAGGGACAATTGATGGTGATTTATCTAATATAGGTAACATTGAAAAATTTTGTGTTGAAATTGATATAGTAGCAAAAGAGTTATATAGAGTTTTAAAACCGGGTAAACATTGCGCAGTGCTAATTGGCGATACAAGAAAAGCACAACATTATATACCATTATCATATTATGTATTTCAAACATTCTTAGAAAATAATTTTATCTTAAAGGAAGAAGTAATTAAAGCACAACATAATTGTAGTTTTTCGAGAAAATGGTCAAATAGTGCTCAAAAATACGGTTTTTTTCTAATTATGCATGAACACTTATTTATTTTTCGTAAACCTAAAAAAGGGGAAGTTTTATCAAAATTTAAGTGGAGTATGAAACAAAAAAATAAAAATTAATTAATTTAAAACTATGAATAACTCAAATTGTGCTTTAGACCATCGATATGATGTTTTGTTCGCTAACTTACCTTTTGACCAAGGCGGTAAGGGCAGGCATAAATGTTGTGGATGCGCATATGATAAGGGCCTTGAAGATGGAAAAAATTTATTAGAAGTCATTAATATTGATCTAGAAAATCTTCCATTTAGTCAAGCAGGCACTGTTAGGCATAAGAGTCCTCATGCTGCCTATGCTCAAGGTTATTATGATGGGGTAAAATATTACTATGATAATCTATAAATATATTGTCAGAAGAAATAAAAATAAATACAAGCCTCACAAAAGAAGAGCGGTATATGCAATTACTTCCGCAGATAAGGTCATTGATTGAAGATGAACCTGATGTAATTGCGAATCTTGCTAATATATGCGCTGTGTTAAAGTATAATATGGCCGGGTTCTTCTGGGTTGGGTTTTATACTATTAAAGAAGGTGAGTTAGTTCTTGGTCCGTATCAAGGTCCGGTTGCATGTACAAGAATACAGTTAACCAAAGGTGTTTGTGGTGCCGCTGCATCACGGAAAGAAACGATTATTGTTCCCGATGTTGATAAATTTCCGGGACACATTGCATGCAGCAGTCTATCAAAAAGTGAAATTGTGATTCCGTTATTCAAAGACGGTAAAGTAGCAGGGGTTTTTGATATAGATTCCGATAGCCTGAATATGTTCGATGAAACTGATAAGAAGTATCTCGAAGAGTTGTGCAGAATGATAAAGTTATAAAGAGCAATAATAATACAGGCGTAACGAATGAGACCCTTCGCTTACGCTTAGGGATAATGCTGTAGAAATTGAAATTTACTCCAATAATACTATTTTTATTTACCTTACAACTATACTCACAGCAAACTGGTGATTCACTTCTCTATGTCCCTATCAATGATTCTCTTAAAACGGCAATTGATACAAACAAGCAGCAGGGTGATGTTGACGCAATTATCGAGTATTCAGCAAGTGACTCAGCAATATTTGATGTATCAAGCGATAAGCTTATGCTGTATGGCGATGCTGAGCTTAAGTATAAGGAATATGATCTGAAGGCTGCGAGGATAGTTCTTTACAAAGAAAGTTCGATTATGGAAGCCAACGGGATTCCCGATACCAGTAAGCCCGGCAAATTTATGGGGCTGCCGATATTTATGGAAGGCTCAAAGCGTTACGACGCAAACAAGCTGCGGTATAATTTTCAAACACGTAAAGGCACAATTGATATGGGCTCAACTGAGCTAGAAGGCGGCTATTACCTTGGCGAGAAGATCAAGAAAGTTGATGAGGATATTTTTTTCATAAAGAACGGAAGATATACAACCTGTGATAAAGCTGACCCTGATTATTATTTCGGAAGCCCAAAGCTAAAAATTATGCAGGGCGATAAAGTTGTGGCTGAACCCGTCTATTTGTTCATAGATGATGTCCCTATATTTGCTTTACCATTTGGTATATTCCCAAATCATTCCGGGCGTTCAAGCGGTCTTATTCCCCCGGCATACGGCGATGACCCTACATATGGCAGGTATCTCTCGCACCTCGGTTATTTTTGGGCGGTTAATGATTATTATGACCTTGCCGTTCAGGGAAACTATTATACAAAAGGCAGGATAGATCTCAGTACACGTTTCCGTTATGTGCTTCGGTATAAACTCTCAGGCAGTGTTGATCTGGGCGGCTCCAGAATAAGGCTTGGCGAAATAACTGATAACGACAAAACATTCAGCGATGAATGGCAGATCGCGGTTTACCATAACCAGACAATTAATCCGACGACTACACTGAATGCGAATGTGAATTTTTTGAGCAGTAAAAATTATTACAATACCTCAACAAACAACCTAAGCGATTTACTCAGACAGAATGCTCTATCAAACGTAACACTCAGTAAGTTCTGGGAAGGCACACCATATTCACTTTCTGTAAACTACGCCCGTGACCAGAACCTGACAACAGGCGAGATAAAGCAGACAATTCCTTCAATATCATTTAACCGCAGCCAGACGTTTCCGTTCCGCGGAAATAGTACATCACTTTTTGATTTGAAATGGTACGAGTCTATTTCACTGGCTTACAATTCTCAATTGCTATACCGCGATGAAAAAATTCTTGTCAACTCCGCTTTAAATGATGGCAAT
This sequence comes from Ignavibacteria bacterium, assembly GCA_039933555.1. Classification (GTDB taxonomy): domain Bacteria; phylum Bacteroidota; class Ignavibacteria; order Tepidaquicellales; family OLB5; genus OLB5. The sequence continues at coordinate 8,345 of JBDTNV010000079.1, read as the reverse complement.
TTCAACAGGAATACCAGGGGTGGTATAAGGCAGTTTTTAGGATTAAATGCGCCTATTAAGGTCTCTGAGTTCAGCTTCTCGCCTTTTTTTAATTACAATGAGATCTGGTACAACAAATCAATTGAAAAAATATTTAACCCGGCAGATAGCACCATAACAACAAACAATATTAATGGATTCAAGACATTCAGGTATTTCAATACCGGCGTTTCGCTGAATACCAGGCTTATAGGGTTATTTAATACGCGAATCTTTGGTATTCGCGGATTCCGCCATACAATAACGCCGGCAGTAACCTACTTTTATACCCCGGATTTTTCCAAACCGCAATGGAATGCATATAAATCATATATTAACCAGTACGGCCAGGAAGTGAAATATTCTATTTTTGAAAGAGAAGTTTTCGGCGGTGCGCCAATTGGGGAGCAGCAGGCGCTTAATTTTTCTGTAGGCAATGTTTTTGAAATGAAAGTTAAGGATACTGATTCAACCGATACAAAATTTCAATTGCTGAACCTGAGTGCAGGGATTAACTATAATTTCGCGGCAGATAGTCTCAGATTCAGTGAGCTTGGTTTGAGTTACAGAACTCAAATTGGTAATATTCTGAGCATTGGCGGCGGCGCATCATTTAATTTATACAAGTATGTAGATGGGGTGGGCAGGATAAATCGCTTTCTATGGAACGAAGATAAAAAATTAGCCCAGCTGACGAATTTCAACATATCGCTTTCCACAACTCTGCAGGGTGGGGAGTTAGTAGATGAACAGGATTCAACAAAAGAAGAAGAAAAGCTAAGTGAAGGCAGCACCCAGGAAACGGAATATGTCGGTGTTTATGGCGATAAGCCAGTTAATTTTTCCATACCCTGGTCAGTTTCATTCAGTTATAATTATTCCATTAATAAAAATAATCCAAGTGTTATCACGAAGTTTTCGAATATATCCAGTAACCTGAGTTTTAACTTAACCCGCAACTGGAAATTTACTTTTTCAGCCGGTTATGATATTTTTCTGCAGCAGTTTTCAACTCCGTATATTACAATATACCGTGACCTGCATTGCTGGGAAATGAGCTTTAACTGGGTGCCAACCGGAATTTACAGAGGTTACAAATTTGAATTAAGGATAAAAGCTCCGCAATTACAGGATATCAAGGTTACCAAACAGACAAATTATCGGGGAGTGTTTTAAACGTGAAACGTAAAAAGGCAAAAGTAAAAAAGCAAAAAACATGAAGATTCAATTATGAAATACGAATTATACAGCGGCGCGGGAAATGATTTTGTGATGATAGATAACATCACAGAAGGTATTGCATTGGATAAGCAGCAGGAGCTTACTATAAAACTATGCAGGGAGAACTTTCCCAAAATTGACGGCGTTATATTTGCCGATAAACCGCTTAAAGATGATTCAGCAGTAAGAATGAATTACTACAACAGGGATGGAAGCTTTGGGGCTATGTGCGGCAACGGCGCAAGATGCATTGCCATGTTTGCTTTCAAAAACGGAATTACCGGAAAAAAGAAATTTACACTCGAAGCTGTAGAAGATACTTATTCCGCTGAAATATTGAGCGATGAAATTGTAACCATTGGTTTTCCAGAGCCTAAAGAGATAAGGACAGATATCAAAGTTGAAATGGATGCTGAAGATGAAGTGCAGCCTGTGCTCGTTAGCTTTGTAAATGTTGGCTCGGATCATATTGTTCTGTTCATAGATGAGGAGATCAATAAATTATTTTTAAATACGGGCATGGATAAACTGAATGCAGATAATTTAGGAAGGTTGCTTAGGTTTCACAAAGATTTTGAGCCGCGGGGAGGTAATGTTAATTTTGCGGAAATCATGCCGGATAAAACCATAAGGCTTCGGACATATGAACGCGGGGTTGAGCGTGAAACTCTTGCGTGCGGTACCGGTATAATTTCCACGGGAATAATTGCAATGATGAAAAAGGATTTTAAAGCCCCTGTAAAAATACGGGTGCAAAGCGGCGAAGTCTTAACCGTTAATTGTAAAATGAAAGATGGGAAACTAACAGATTTAAGCCTTACAGGAAGCGCGAAGAAAATTGACGAAGGAAATATTTAATCTTTGTAGCCGCAGCCTTCAGGCTGCGGTTTGTTTTACGCAGGCTGAAAGCCTGCGACTACTTGAAATAAAATTACAATATGATATTTTTTAAACGAATACTGGCAAGAATAAGCAGGATAATTCATCCTCCAAAGAATGTTGAAGAGGAATTCCACGCGAAATATTATTACAGCAAGGTATGGGCTGATACGTATTTTATGGGGAAGAAAGTCTTTAAATGCCCAAATGACCTGTGGATATACCAGGAAATACTCTGGGAAACCAAGCCCGATGTTATAATTGAGTGCGGTACTTTCCATGGCGGAAGTACACTTTATTACGCAAAGTTATTTGATATCATGGAGCTGGATGGGGAGATAATTACGATTGATGTTGACGCAATGCCCGATATGCCGCAGCATAAGAGGATAAAGTACCTGATGGGTTCAAGTACATCTGATGAGATCTTGAGCAAAGTTAAAGATATGATAAAAGATAAGAAAAGAGTAATGGTAATACTCGATTCAGATCATAGCTGCGACCATGTATATAGAGAGCTTGAGCTGTACAATAAATTTGTTACTTCAGGTCAGTACTTGGTTGTCGAAGATTCCAATATTAACGGGCACCCCGTGTATTCAGGTTTCGGGCAGGGTCCGGGCCCGTGGGAAGCTATGGAAAAATTCCTTCCTTCTCACCCGGAGTTTGAGGTTGATAAATCAAAAGAGAAATTCTTAATGAGCTTTAACCCGAACGGATACTTAAAGAGAAAATAATACTCACCGTTGGCGAGATTGCGCGATCAAAATAAAAACCCCGACCGGTGTAAACCGGACGGGGATAAATTGATCCTTAGGGGGATTGTTATTTATTTTTTGCAGCTATACTTTACTTCTGGCTGATTTCTTTTAAATGGTCCTTCACCAGCGTGAAATCAGTCTCATCAACTACATAATTCCAGTCTATGTACGAGATCTTTCCTGATTTATCTATAATGAATAAAGTTCTGTTGTTATAACCCAGTGGGTTAAAGCTGCTGTAACCGGAAGAAATACTTCCAAGCAGATCGCTTACCAGCTTAACATTGTTAAGCTTTGTATCATCTTTCCATTTACTGAGTATGTTAAGTCCGGAATTGCTGACCATAAGTATTTCAACATTTTCATCAGCGCCAATATTACTGTTAACTATACTTTGTATGGTTTCTTTCTCAGCATAGCTATCGAATTTCTTTACTTCCATCATGCAGCTTACACTGTAAGGCGCAGGATAGAATGCAAGCACTACATTTTTCTTCCCGATATAATCCGAGAGCTTACCGTTTACATAACTGTTATTCTTATTATCAACATATGTAAAATCAAAATCTATTGCATTATCACCCGGCATAAGTATTTTATCATTCAAAGTTACACCTGCCGCCGTATCTGAGAGATTCAGCTGGGTAAAAATTTCCTTTTGAACTGACCTTAATTTTTCGCCTTCGCCTTTGTAATCATAATTTGCATACGTAACTTTATTGTTCTTATCAATTACATATACCGATGAACCTTCAGAAGAAGAATTCCACGAAGATATCCCGAATGAATGAGCCATATCTATGTTTATATCTGCTGCCATATCAAAATCAAAATCCATTTTGTCGAGATATTCCCTTACCTGTGACTCATCATTATTAGTTACAATAAGAACCTTTAATTTACTTCCAATATCAGCTGAGTAATATGATTCACCAAAGGCAAGACCTTCAGCAAAATAGGTATCAAAGGCGGATGTCATTACATCTGCATAATTATTTTTGGGTGAGATATCGGGCATAAAAGCTATAAGCAGAACATTATCTGATTTATAATTATACAGGCTTGTTGTTCCTCTTGCTTCCGTGGAATATCCATTGTTATTATAAAGAAATTCAGGGTTTGGTGCAGGTTCCCCGACTAAAAGTCCGTTATTGCCTGAAAATATATCAACGCTTAGCACTGTAAGAATCAGCAAAGCGTATATAAAGCCTGATTTTAAAGGATTTTTAGCCATTTTATTCTAATTAATGTTGTTGTGAAATATTTTTTATAAAGGTTTTACTTGGAATTACAGGATTTGTTCCCTCCTGAGAAAAACTTAAAAATAAGTGAAAACAATATCAAGCATATGGTCACCCTGGTAGCGGTTTAAAAATGGCAGCATAAACCCGTTACGAATAATAACCCGTGAAAGGTCAGATGACTTCCTCATAATTGCATTATAGTTTACATTCGGGAACATTGCGATTATTCTGCCTATTGGGTAATACGGCTGTTTTAAATATTTTTCTTTGTGATCTTTAATTCTCTTTGAAAGTGTGGTGGAGTCAATTTTTATACTGTCGTTCTGGCTCAGGAATTCATACGGATGAATATAAACACTATCACCGATATAAACAGGCAATTCTTTTTTTGTAACCGCGTCATATATTGAAAGATGAACGTCATACAAACCGCTTTCAAACGGTGATGATTTGAATTTGACTGAATAGTTCAGCATTGCAAATGGTTTAAGGATAAGTATATTTTTTATCACTTCGGTATCAAAAAATTCTTCAACATTTCTCTCTGAAAAAATATTCGAATAAGTATCAAATACCGTAGTATCATTATCAATTTGGGTAAGCTCAAGGTGTGTTTTGTATCTTCCAAACTCTTCTTCTTTTGAATTCAGGCTATCAAGAATTGAAGCATCGGCAATTTGCCACTTTAGCGTAATTGTCTGCGGGTTCATCCCGAAATTTGAGTTATCAATTCGGAAATCATTTAATACAATTTTCTTACCGAAGGAAATTTCATCCGGTCCCATTTCTTTGTTTCCGTTTGAGATCTGTATATGTTTGCCGGTTGAATCAGCCGGGTTCCCGCGCTTATAATATATTTTGCTGTCAGAAATATAGAATATTCTGTAGTCGCCTATTTGCTCTGACTTATAACTGAGCTTGTTCAGTTTATCTATTAACAGGTCACTGCGGACAATGAAAAGTTTTATTTTTTTCTGCTCAATGAATTTCCTTACTTCAAGGATATTCAACTTAAGCTGTTCTTCATCGTTTTTCTTCTTTGAAGTTTTCTTTGAAACAGGAGGGTCAACTGCGAAGTAGGTAGGGATCGTATCGCTGTTAAATCTCGAAGGGTCGTTTGATATTACCTGCAGCGGGTATATATCATAGTATCCCTGTACCATCTCGAAATAGATCTTATCTTCAGGTTCAAGGTAATTTACATCAATAAGCCTTTTTGTAAGGTCTGCTACTTCGTAAGTATCCTCTCTGTATGCCTGCTGGTAATAGAAGCTCCATACTATATTAACCACTATCATTACTACCGAGCCGCCGATGAGGATGTATTTCCTGAGGTCACTTAGCTGCCATATTGCAAAAGGGAAGAAAAGTATTGAGTTCAGCACAATGTAACGGGATATCATGTTTGTGCCGCCGGAACCAACAATACCGCTGAACATAAGCAGGACAAGCTCAATCAGGTTGAAGAGCAGAAATATCCGCATAAGCGTAAAGTTACCCATAAAGCCATCCCGTTTATTGCGGACAGTCTGAACGATCTTCCATAAACCAAGTATTGTGGTTATGGGCGCTATATAGAAAATGAAAAATGGATACTGGATGCTTCTCTGTAGAAACCCGGCACTGCTTAAGCCCGCGTATATTTTGGTAGTTTCCTTAATGAAAAAAAACGGGTCCCTGTAATCATGCCAGTTAAGATAAAGCCACCAAACAATACTAATGTATGATACTAGTGATATCGCAAAGTTAATAAACATTAGTTTTGTGAGCCTGTGTTTCTTGTAAGAAAGTATGAGCACCATAATTACAAATGCAATCGTAAAGAACCAGCCTTCATACCTTAGGAGATTTGCCGCATTGAGGCTTATCGCCGCCATAATCAGATAAGTATGCCTTTTTGAGCGCATTTGTTCTTCATTATACCACATCACAAAGCAATAGAAACACGCTGTTATAAAGAAGAAAAACGGAGGCTCAGGCATTGCAGATACACTTAGCCATACCTGGAAGGGGAATACTGCATAAATCAGGCATGAAACAATTGCAATGCTTTTTGTGAATATCTTTTCAAATAGAAGGTAAAGAAAGATAAGAGTTAACACAGAAAATAAAGTGCTTACAATTACCGGCGCAAGGGTCAGATCTTTAAAGAGCCACATAAAAATACCATTTAACCAGAAGTGCGGACTTAACCATACGCCAGAATATATGCGGGGTGACTGAAGCCAATCCCATGAAATTACCGAGCGGCTATAATCATCAGCGGTCAGCCATTTCAGTCCTGAACCGAGAAGTATCAGCTGGAATATCAGTTTAAAAATAATAAGAGATGCAATGACTGTGATCTTATTTGTAAAGAGATACTTTATATATTGGAAAGTTTTCTTCAATTATTGTGATGCCTGTATGATTTTTTAATTTGTAAAATTAATTGTTTCTATGAAGCATGCTGTTTATGTTTTAGCTCATTATTTTCTCTGTAAAGCTCATCAACCTTCTCTCCGAAGTAGTCAAGGAATTTTAGGAGAGCTTTATTGCCAAGTTTCGGTTCTTTTTTTACGAGCTCTTCAAAATCAGGTTTCGCAAAAACAATAAGCCGTGATATTTCACCCGCTTCGGCTGAAACAGTGTGTGTAGTCTCACTAAACAGGTGGACCTCGGAAAAATATGCACCTTCGGATAGTTCCTTAAGTACAAGAACATTTGTGCCGTCTTCGGAGATTATCTTAACCCTGCCCTTTACTATTATATAGAAACAAAGCCCAATTGTCCCATACGTAAATATCTTCTCGCCTTCTGAGTAATCGCGGATATGCGCAATTTCAAGAAGTGATCTTACCTCACCGCTTGAGAGCTCACTAAACAAGGGACATTCCCTTATCCGTGTTTTGAGCAGATCTGATTCTGAATTATTTTTTCCAAACATAATTTACACACCCCGTCCGTCTTCTGCCGGACACCCCTCTTGAGAACTGAAAAGCCAGTCGTGGGGGGAATTAATTCTATATATTTTTATCTAACCTGATGCGGAACGTTGTGCCCTTGCCGGGCTCGGAATCTTTTACTATGAGCTTTCCTTTGTGATATGTTTCAATGATCCTTTTCGACAGGCTCAACCCCAGGCCCCATCCGCGCAGTTTGGTACTGTATCCCGGACGGAAGATATCTTTCTTGAAGCGAAGATCAATCCCTTTTCCTGTATCGGTTACATCTATGAATATGTGATTCCCTTTTTCTTCGATATCAAAGGTTATGCTGCCAGCCAGGTTTTCTATAGCATCAAGCGCGTTTTTTGTCAGGTTCTCTATTACCCATTCAAACAGCTCTCGGTTTACAAGCGCAGTGGAAGTTGTTAACCCTTTGATCTGAAGGTCAATTTTCTTTTTTGAATTTCCTTCAAATGTTCCCTTGCTTATATTGGGAATTCTTATTTCAAAATACTTAACAACTTTTTCTATTATTTCGTGAACATTCTCGGGCTTTAAGTCAGGCTTAGAGCCGATCTTTGAAAATCTGGTCGCAATTTTACTCAGCCGCTCAATATCATTTGACATTTCATTTGCAAGTTCTGTCACCTTCTGCGGGTCCCGAGCCCCCGCTTTGATAAGCTCGTTCCACCCCATGAGTGATGATAGTGGTGTACCAAGCTGGTGCGCGGTTTCTTTTGAGAGGCCAACCCATATGTTGCTTTGCTCTGTACGCTTAATATAATTGAACCCAAAATACCCGAGGAAAATAAAAATACCAGCAACAACAAATTGGATAATAGGGAGCTGTTTTAAGCGGTAAACTATTTTAGACTGCCCGTAATGAACATAGCTTAATATAATGGTATCCTGGAAAGAAACTTTAATAGGGGTATTGATATTATCCATTTCTTCAACTTCGTGCTTAATAAGCTCAAGCTGTGTTTTCCTGGGGAGCGTTGTATCAAGCTCAAGGTTCTTTGTAAAGGTCGGCTCTTTTGATTTTGCATCGGTTACAACTATTGGGAAGTTAATCGTGTTAGAGCTTACTACATTACTAAGCACAAAGTTATACTCCCCCGAAAGGCTTTCATCGGTTGCTATGAATTCTATTGCTTTGGCGTAAAGATTCGCTATCTCGCGCTCACGTTCTAAGATATCAGAGACAAGCACCTGTGTATAGATAAGCGTGGCAATGATTATTACCACACCGGTTACCAAAAGCGCAATTTTTATATTTGCCGAGCCGTAGCTTT
>JBDTNV010000078.1:0-13493 GCA_039933555.1 Ignavibacteria bacterium | reverse complement strand
CCTATAAACCCGCTTGAAGTTAAAGCGGGTTTTTTAATTAATATTACACTTAATGTTTAAAAAATAATTAATTTGTAATGGAATGTTTTTTGAGGAAACATTATTTCCACCAAGTGGATCTGTTGCAAAGTGCTCTGTCTTAATTTTATCAACATTCATTTCTTCTGCTCTTTTTATATATTATAATCACAGAGTCCTCCTTTGGAGAGACTCTGTGAACTACATACATGATTGATTTTTTGCCTTTTGCTTTTTTACTTTTTACTTAATTAAGATCATCTTCTTTGTTTGCCTGTATTCTCCTGCCGAAAGTGTATAAAGATAAACTCCGCTTGGAAGAGAACCTGCATTCCAGGCAGCTTCATAATTCCCCGGTAATAACTGCGCATTGACAAGTGTTGCAACCTCACGTCCCAGCATATCATAAACAATTAATTTTGTCAACAAATCCCGTCCTTCGGACACCCCTCCAGGGAGTGGGATATTGTAGCTGATTTTAGTTGATGGGTTAAATGGATTGGGATAGTTTTGACCAAGTTCAAATTCCGATGGAATATTTTGGTTATTTCCTGTTATGCCGATAACATTCCCGAAAGTGAACATCGCAAATACGGGGATATGGTCACTTGCGTAATGTATTGCGTCGGCAACTGAATCAGGTACTGCTGTATTAGGCCTTTTATTTATTGAATCATTGAAATGATTTCCGTCATTTCCGTATGGCGTCATAGTACCGGGTAAATACGCAATCCTGCCTGCATTAAAGATACCGGGAGACATGAGCATCAAATCAAAGCGGTCATCCATCCCCCCTGTTGAGCCGCCGCCAAAGGCTCTGGTTCTTGGTGATTGTGTATGATATTGCCTGTAAGCAGAATTATTCCAAACACCCGTCATACCAGTTATTGCATCAACAAAATGCCCGTTACCGTTTAATACCTGCTTTAATTTTATATAAGCCGGCTCATAATCACCATACAGGTTAAAATCACCTACAACCATATAATTTGAATTGGCCGAAAGAGTTGATGTAAATTTCCTTAAGCTGTCAACTTCAAGTGCTCTTTGGTTCTCATTAGCAGTACCGGTGCTTGATTTAAGATGTACTGAATAGATCCTTAAGGTATCATTTGGATAATTTATGTGAATAATTTTGAATTCGTTAATATCCCTCAGGTCTGTTCTTATCCTGGTATTGCTTATGAAATGGAATTTTGCAGTTTTAAAAAAAATCCCGTTATCTGTATCGGTACCGTCAATAAATGTACCCATTGAATATACATTTCCGTAAGCGTTCATAACGTTGCTTAAGAAGCCGTTCATTCCCGCCTGGCTTGTCATTTCCTGCACAACCAAAATGTCAGGATTTGCGCTTTTTATCACAACCCTGAAATTGGGGTTACGAATTGCCGAATCAACGTCAGGATAATTGAGGAGGTTGTAAGTCATGATCTTCACATTTTCCTGTCCCCAAGCGTGAAGTGATAATGCGGCAAACAGAATGAATATAAGTTTTTTCAAATTTTGATATTTTAGATGATGCCAAAAATACATTAACTTCATTTCAATTGAAACAGATAAGACTACATAGAATAAAAAAGCCTCTGAAAGTAAATATTCAGAAGCTTCAAAATTTCTATTTAAGCTGAATTATTTCACCAGCCTTAGCTCAAAAACGAGCCAGGAAGACAAGGTTGTAAAATAGACAAGCTATTTTACTAACATCATTTTCTTTGTCTGGGTAAATTCTTTTGTGCTGAGTGTATAATAATAAATTCCGCTGGCAAAGTTTGCTGCGTCAATTTCTGCATTATACTGCCCTGCATTTATAGCTCCGTCAAAGTAAACACCCATAAGCTGTCCAACAGCATTATATACCTTAAGTGATGCAACTGTATTTTTAGGTATTGAAAAATGAATATTGGTAACTGGATTAAACGGGTTCGGGAAGTTCTGTGAAAGCTCAAACTTTTCCGGAATGTTTGTTCCCAGCGGGTTAATTCCAGTAACAACAAATGAAGATGAAACACCCTGCTGCACTTCTGAAACATTCAATGGGCCGTTATCTTTATAAATAATAATATCAAATTTACAATTTCCCGGAACCCATGCTGCGCCTAAAGTAATATTAAATGTTAAAGGATATGCCTGGTTCTGGTTCCACGTACCTGAATTTACGTTTGTTCCGCTGGAGCCGTTTACGATGCTTCTTACAACGTCATCGTGGATCGCATTGGAATTTCCTGCGCAATAGCTGTTCCCGGTCTGAGGATAAACAAGATTGTTTTCCTTTAAAACATAAATAACTTTATACTGCCCTGAGAGTGAAGTTAAAGCAGTTGCATTTGCGTTTACAACAAGATTCCTCGTATTTACATCATATACTGCGCTTGTTACTGAAACATTAACCGTTCCGCCTGGGCTCTGAGACATACGGTATTCAGCGTCTGTGAACATTGAACCCCATCCATTGTTTGCGCCAAGTCTTCTATCTATAAGTCCTGATGGATAACCTGCAAAGCCAAGCTGGCTGATAATTGCCTGTCCGTTAAATGTCTGCCATGGGTCACTACCTGCGCCATGATATGCAAGTATTACCGCATTTGGATAAGTTTGCGCTAAATGATGAGCTTCATCATCACCGCAGGGACACCATTGGCACCAAGTACCGGTGCAGAATTCGAGAACAACATTTCTCGGCGCGTTTGTAACTACAAGTGTATTAGTTATAGTATCGTTTGAAACGTTCTGATCCGAGCCAAGTGATGTGTAACAGGTCATAGTATAATTTCCTGTTGCAGAAAAATTATTGGCGGTAAAATTAACTGTCTGTACCTGTCCTGCAGCAAGATTTGAAACAGCCTGGGTGTTTGTATAACCGCCCGGGTTAATTGTCATTGTAACGTTAAATGACTGTGTTGTATTTCCGTAGTTACGGACAGAAACCTGCGGTGCAGAATTCTGCGGTGTTATTGACCACTTTGGAGAAATGATGCTGCTTACACCTGCATCATTTGAGTACGGCACTCCCACCCTGATGTTATCAAGATATAAATTATTGCCGAATGCGGATACACCTGTAAATTTTACCTTATTTGTTCCTACAGGAAGAGCGTTCCTTTTGGTAGCCCATTGACCCGCTGTTGGTACAAAAAGATCATATGTAGCAGGGGCAGTTTTTAACGGACCTGATGGGCCGCCGAGATAAGTTACAAGCAGGGTCCATGAAGAGCCATTATCCAGAGAATAATAGATATCAAGTTTATCATTTTCAGCCGCTCCGGTTGTGTAGGCGTGATCGAATATCAGTGAATCGCCTGAAGTTGAGTTTGGAAATGATTTTGTTATCAGGTCAAAATTGCCTGAGGCATAATCGTAGAAATCAGCAACACCGCATGATAAGCCGTTACCATACCCGCTGGCGTATGTTGTCCTGATAAAATTATAGGTGGATGTATTTGCCACCTGCCATCCTGCCGGCGGAAATGAAGTGTTCTCAAAATCGGCAAGCATGTAAACAGTGCCCGATGAAAACGTAATGCCTGTAAAAACAATTAAGCAGAGAGCTATGGATAATACTAGACCCGAAGGTGTATAAATTTTCTTCATGGCTAAAAATATATTTTAATTAGTGAATTTATTACTAATAATAATATATTATTTTAACAATAAAAACAGAATAATAATAGCAAAAATTAACCGGAATTACGAAAAATGAACTAATTATTTACATAATCATTAATTTTTGCGACTACTTCAATTTCCGGCGGATGTAATAAATGCTTTTTTACAGCACAAAGATTGGCTGCATTAATAACTGCACTCCTGTATTTCACCGGAAAGCTCTCCGGAAGGTCAAGTTCAAGCTTTATCTTACTTACCAGCCCTTGTGCATTATCGAAATCCAATGATTGAATAATCCTGATATCATCAGTAGGGATCCCCCGCTTCATACAGAATGATTTAACATAAATACCTGCACATGTTCCAACAGAAGCTAAGAAAAGATCAAATGGCGCAGGGGCTGAGCCTTCACCGCCTGCTTCAACAGGCTGATCCGTTTTTATGATATTACCATTATACGCTGCGTTTACTTTTTTACCTTCATCAAAGAATATTTCCATTTTCATAATACTTTACCTCATTTTAATAATTTAAATCAACTGTACAAATATAGCTAATATAGTTGCTAATAGCAACTATATTAGTAAATGATATCCTGTTAAAGATGGTCTGAAAAATTACGGACTGATTATCTCTGAAATTCTGTGAAGAGTTTTGGTAAATAACTGCAGTTCTCCCGGTGGGATATTCTTCAAAATAGCGCTTTCGCAGTCACTCATAACACTGTTAATCTTCTTAATTGCATTCAGGCCTTTTGCAGTCAGTTTAACATTAAATACACGCTGGTCGCCGTCATTTTTGGCTTCTTTTAAATATCCGCTATCAATTAATTTATCAATTACCCTGCTGCCGCGTGATTTCGAGAGGCCCATAGTATTTGACATTTGCATACAGCTGGCAATCACACCGGGGTTAATGGATAATAGTCCGCGGTACTCAGATGGGGAGAGCTTCAGCTCCTCACGGATACTCTCTTCCTTTGACATACATGTGAATTTCAGCTCAAATATCAATTCTACAATACTTTTATTCATTTTGGTATATTGTTGTTACCCGCAACTTAATAATAATTGTTTAAATTTTCAATATTCAAGTTGCAAGTCTTATGCTTCTGCTTTCATCCCGCTAGAGTCCTCAGGTTTTCTGAGCAAACTAATTCATGTATTGATCAATGATGTAACTTAATGCCCTCCTATAGTTATAATTGAATAAAGAATTAACAAAGCCAGAATAGATCCGGTAAGTAAAGCGACCAAGCCGAATAAACGCAGTACTATTTCCCCTATTAAAGAACCGGGTTTCTTAACCTCATACTTACTTGTGATACCCTGCTTTTGATATCTATTCCACTGCACACTGCGCTCATGCAACATCTCTTCTTCTGTTACCTGACCATTGAATATTACAAAGTCCATAGGAAACTTCTCAACACGAAGATGTGTGTTAAAAAAGTGTACGGTAAATATAAAACCTACAGCCAGCAGAGCCTCATCTGAATGTATGATTGTTGCCATGTTAAATATCCAGCCGGGCAGGAAGTATGCGAAGAATTCGGGAAACCATAGTATTAATCCGCTGGAGCCGATAATAGCTACTCCCCAGAATACGGCTAAGAAGTCAAACTTCTCCCAATAAGTCCACCTGTCAAATGCCGGCTTGAGGCCCCGGAAAAAGAACCAGCGGAACATTGCCATAATATCACGCAAATCCTTCCGGTTTATGAAAAGTGAGTCAGGTCCAAACAGCCTTTTGAAAAAGGTTTCATTTGAATGTTTTTTAGAGAAAAGAAAGCGGGTACTCATCACCAGTGTTACAATAAAATACCCGAAGGTAATTATGGCGGCAAAACGGTGGATCAAACCTGCGCTGCCTATACCGCCAAGGAAGTCCATTAAAGTTTTCCCCCATGAAGTATAGTTAAATTTCAACGGAAGACCGGTTAAAGCAAGAGCAAGAAAACTGGTTACGACGAAAAGATGCAGTACTATATGAAGCGGCTTGAAGCGCCTGTATACTTTATTTCTGATCTTTAAATTTTTGTTTGCAGCTCCTGAAAAGTTTTCAGCATCACGGTTCTGTTTCTTTTCAATAAAGCCCCTGAATGTCCATAGCAGTGAATGGATCCAGAAGAAAAGGAATGTACCTGCCAGCAGTGCGTTCATAAAAACTGTGACCCAGAAAAGCGCCGGATACTTGCTTTGGTTGTTAGGTTCTGCGTGAGCAATAAATTTGGAAAACCCGCTGCCTGCATCAGCGTGACATTGTTTGCAGGTATTAGTTAAATTCACTGAATTCACTGTTGAATTTGAATCTTTTTCCGGCAGTATGTTGTGGGAGCTATGACAATCAGAGCAGCCTGCCACATTTTCAGGATACCCGAGCCTGATATTCTTGCCATGATAACTTTCAAAATAAGATTTTGTAGCAATAGTAGTCACATGATTACGAAACATCATACTGGTATCGGCGTGACATTTCATGCAAGCCTGTGTATGAAATATCCTTCCCTCTGCAACATTATCGATCTTGTTAATAGCATGCTTATTGTGGCAATCAGTACAAGAAGGTGCATCGTTATTTCCTTTTTCAAGTGCTTGGAAATGAATTGATTTGAAATACGAGGATTCTTTTTCGTGGCACCCGCTGCAAAGTTTTGCAGCAGCCTTCTTATCATTCTTAATAGAAGTTATCGTGTGAATATCTGCGTGGCATTTTGAGCATGAAACGGGAAGTCGTGTAGAATTATGTATACTTGTTTCGTGTTCTTTTGCTATTGAGCTATGGCAGCTGCCGCAATTCATTTGCTTGAATGAAACTACACAGGAATTTTTTTCAGTTTTTAGTTTGTTTAGGGTCTGCTCCCCCTCCTGAATATGACATGCTGTACACGTTAATGATTTATGAACAGAAGAATTATAGGAATCGGGAGAAATTTGTTTATCATGGCATTTCATGCACTCAGTGTTGGTTAATGCGGAAATTGTAGAGGTTTGTGCAAATGCAATTGATGCTGCTGATCCAAAGATCAACAGGAAGGTTAATACTTTATATGTTCTCAATAATAATTTCATAAAATCAAATATTTTTAATTGGATTTAGCTGCAAAGCCCACCGGAACGTTTTTTAGAATCGATCTTAATTTTAGGCACAAAAGCATCTTTGGGGAATAACCCAAGTACCTCTGATGGAGGTGATGCAAGATTGAAGGGTTTCCCGGAAATTGTTTTGTCCGCAAAAAGTGTATTCCAGTCATGAAGACCGTTTTCAAGGATGTAAACATTATTTACTCCCTGAACTTTTAAATACTTCCAGGCCTGAACAGAAACAGAATCATTATCAGCTATCAAAATCACAACCCCATTAACCGGAAGATGCGAAAACGGAGCTACATACTCAGGAACAAGAAGATCATCCAATTTAGTATTTTCAGAGCCGTCCAGATGGAAAGTCCGGAATTCATCCCCTGAACGAAGATCCAGAGTTATAAGTTTGATCGTTGATTCATTATAAGTTTTTACATACTCCAACGGATGAATAAACACATCCCTTGAAGTAAGTTGTCCTTCATACTTTGCTTCCATTAATGACCATTTGCGAACAGGATCGGGCTGACCGATAAACCATACCAGAGAAGCTGTAAAGACCAATGCAGCAGCGCCATAAAGATATGAACGCCTTGTGATCTTCCATGACCATACTTTTCCTGTTCCTTTCGTTCTGAAAAACTCTTCAACTTTTTCCGCACCATAGAACATAACTAATGCCATAAGCGTTACTGCGAATAAAGTAGCGCCAATAGACCAGCCCAGCCAGTCAGAAACCAGGTACCTATCGGTAAATGAAGAATTCCAGAAATCTTCAAAAGCCGGCAGTGATTCGCCAAAAAATCCGGCACCCAGAATTGTGCCAATTAAAAAGAAGAGACCATCTATTTTAAAGCTTGCTACTGAAACCAATGAAGTCCCGGGGCAATAGCCGCCAACTATAAATCCAACACCCATTATGAGTCCGCCAATAATTCCCGGCCATAAGAATGTTTGGGTCACGGATATTTGTGTAAAATCAAGTATCCCAACTGCAGCTGAAAGAAAAATTAAAAGAGCGGCAACCACAATGGCGGTAAACATTGTTTTTAAAACTGTCATATCTTTTAAATAGAATTGCGCGGCAAGTCTTCTTGAATCTCCAAAACCTGCCAATTCCAGGGAAACTCCAAAACCGATACCGATCAGAACAAAAACGGCATATCCGCCGAATTTTCCGAGAACTGCAATAACATCTATAGGTAACATAATAGAAAAATTTTCTTATTTATTAAAATGAATCAGGTTTAATTTGATTCAGCCCAGAGCCGGCGAACAAAATAAGCAACAGCGTAACCACCGATAAATACACTGAACATGAATGCCCAGCTTCCCAGTGAGAGAACTGCCCCGCCGGATAATGCCTGCCCTGAAGTGCATCCCCGGGCAAACCTGGCACCATAACCCATAATTACTCCTCCCGCCAGAGCAAAAATGAGCCGCATTGAATTTGAAATTCGCGGTCCTTTTAATATTTCAACTTTTAATCTGCCGTTAAACCATGCTGATATCATTCCACCTACAAATGTGCCGATCAAAAGAAATACACTGGCATGATCCAGTGGATTGGTATCTCCTGCACCCATCACAGCAAAAGTACTGATAACATCAACATGTGATTGCCATAACAACTTGGTAAGCGCAACATGAATTCGGCTGATAGCGCCTGATGCGCCTAACCCGCTGTGAGTTAAAGCATAGGCGCTGAAGAGTACCACCCCAAGAATGGAACCCGCGAAGTATGGATTTGTAACGGGCTTTGCTATTTTTTTCATATGACTTTACTATTAATGTGTTTATTTACCGGGACCCTGAACAGGATCATTTTTATAGCCCAGTTCTTTCCAATTAAAACGACCGCCGGATGAATGACAATCAGTACATGACAATGCATTTTTACTTGTTGTAACCATATGTGTGATTGGCCAATACATTTTTGTTGGTGTAAAACCAAACTTACCGCTATAAGGTAAATTGTTTAATTTTGCACCTGTTGCTATTGCGTAGCTCCAATCAAACTTAGTCCAGTAACCGCCCTCGCCGCTTGTTATTGGGGGGATAAGAATGTTGTTTACCTCATCATAGGGCTGGATGGCATGATGTACTTTAAACGGCCATATTTTTGCTTTCCTGTCATCATGTGAACCTATCGGGTGATTCATATTGTGTTCAGTTTCTGAATCAAGTACATCCCCAATTACGTATCTATCCATTCTTCCGTTAAACCATGCATAAGTAGGTACAACTCCTTCTTCATACTTGAATTCTCCTTTTATCTTTAAGTATTCATGCGGGCTGTCTATTCTGGTTGAGTCCCCTGCTTTTGACCAGTCCCATATCATCTTTGTAGGAAGCTTTCTTGCGAACTCAGGGATATGGCATGTTTGACAGGCAATTCTTTCAGTGTGTACATTTAGCCGGCGGTCCTTATGGGGCTTTTCGGTATGACAATTCTCACAATTGAACCTTACTGCGGGGGTTTTTTCAGTGTAGGTAGTATTTACTTTACCTGCAATTACATGATCATGAGTCGTGTGACAATCAACACACTGGAAATTGAGTTTTCCCATATGGAAGTCAAGCTCTTGGTTTGCATTTATCAATGATTCATCCAAATCGCCGTGTTTTACTCCCATACCACCGCCTCCGCTAAAATGGCAAATTCCGCAATTCTCTCTTCCCGGGCGGCGAACACTTCCTGCAACTAATTTCAGGTTAACGCTTTTATTAGGCATACCGCTTTTTGTTTTTACATAAGTACCCGAGCCATCATGACAAACCAAACAATCAACATTCTCTTCTTTAGAAAAATCGAAATTCTCATCTGACCAGCCGTAACCTGCATGGCATGTAGTGCAGGAAGCCCAGTTCCCCACAATGCTGATGCAAAAGTTGTTGATCTGGTTTTTTTTACCAAGCGGCATTACTTTGCCGTTTCTCACAACATCACCGCTTATCCATGTCCAGTGCGCAGTTTTCATTACTTGTTTTCCGCTTTCTGGGTGGCATTCCAGACATTTACGAGTAACTGCCTGCGGAGATTCAATTGTGTCTTTGAAATATGCGCTGTGATCCAGGTGCGGAAACACGCGTCCTTCAAGCGGGTTTTTGGGGACTATCCCTGCATTGTCAGTTGTCCTGGAATCCTTGTTGCATGAATTCACAATAATTACCAGCAACAGCGCTAAACCAACATTGCGGAGCAAATAATATATAGATATAGATTTAGTTTTTTTCATATTTAACTGCGCGAACTCAATATTTCCAGTCAATTGAAAGATGGAAAAGCATCGTTTCTAACTGTGATGTGCTGCCATTGTACTCGTTTGCAACTGTACTCGGGTTAGTGGCTGTCATTTGTTTATTGAGAGCCATCTCGTAGGCAAAGTTCACTGCAAATTTTTTGCTTAGGTTAAATGTTCCGCCGGCCATTACATGATTTTCAACTATAGCCGGGAATACGGGGAACACTGTTTCTTCAGGTACGGGATTTGTGCCGTACGTAAACCCTGCACGGAAAGTAAATAATTTAGAGAAATCATATTCACCGCCGGCATTTATTATGTATGTATCCTTCCATTGGAGCGGGAAACTGAGTGAGAACGAACCCGTATTTCCAAGCATACGGTTAATATTAGCGTTCTGTCCGCCTGACATGTTCAGTTCCATTTTTTCAAATGCTTTCTTCCAGTTAAGCCATTCAAAGTCAACTCCAAGCCTGAATTTCTTAACAGGCGTATAAGAAAATCCGAAGCCAATTGATTGAGGCATTGATAATTTATTTTCAAGTGAGTAAGTTGCTTTTGCACCAAGTGAGAGATCTATTCCCATTTGTGTAAATGCCGTCGTTGCTGAATCCATTGCCTGCTGCTGAGATATTTCCGGATAATTTGTCATATAACCGGTTACTACTCTTCCAAAAGCATCGTTCATCTGGTATGTCATATCCATATTTGCGGTACCGTTTTTATAAGTAAAATCAACCGGTAATGTATAGCTTAATCCAAGTGAGAACTTATCATTTACTTTGTATGCAAGACCAAGTTTTCCGCCGAAGCCAAATGCGGTAAGTCCGCTCATATCCGCGGCAGCTGTGACTTCGGAATATCCTAAGCCGCCCTGCGATTGCGGCGCTGAGAACATCTGCCCAAATGTCATACCAGTTTGCGGATTTACAACACCTTTAAGCTCATTTGGTGAAAGGCTGTACGGCATTTTGAAATCCATCATGCTATAATATATGTGAGCAGAAAATCCTGCTGAGAAATTTTTACTGAACTGGTAGGATAGTGAGGGTCCGCCCTGCATTACTGCAAATTTTGAATAATAAGGCTGCTGAACATAATTGCCGTTTTGATCTTTAAATAACTGGTGATTCAGGGTAAAATCTGAACCCATACCGCCGTTTGTGTAGAAGCCAAGTCCAACGGTAATATTGGATTTCTTTGGTCTATAGGTAACACCAAATGACGGCAAAGGATATGTATTTGTTTTGCCTTCTGCATCATTTATGCTGTTTTGGAATTTAAGCTTAGGTATCATCATGGAAAAATCGGCATTCAGTATATTTTCCTTTAAGAATGAAAGGCCAGCCGGATTAGTCATCATTAAACTGGGTGAATCAAAGAACCCCGTTGAAACGCCTCCCCTTCCGGTCGTTTTTGCGTCAAAACCAATAAGCCGTGTACCATTTTGAGAATATGCATCAGATAAAACCAAAAATGAAATTAACAGTATTAGGATATTTTTCATATAGATAGTAATATTTATTTGCAGATCAGTTGATTTTATGACATTAGTCGCTAATAGCAACTATTACAAAAATAATACTTACCGCCTGCGATAAAAAATGTCCTGCATCAAAGCTTTCTATGATTTTTATCGTTTTGGTTGCCCATAGCAACTGTTCATTATACCTTCACCGTGGACTTGACTTTACTAACTTTATTAATTAAGTTGCTACTAGCAACTAATTACAACAGCTAATTGTTTAAGTTAATATGAAAAACACAAAAAAAGCATTTCGGATCATTTTAATAGCCGGAATATTCTTCGCTATACTAAGCGGATGCAGCAAAAAAGAGGACAAAGCCAATATTTACAATAACACAGTAACAAGTGATTATGTAAATCCGAATTCATTAAACACTAAATCAGAAAACAATAAATCAGAAACTCCTAAATCAGAAAGCACTAAAATGGTACATTTAACAGCAGCGGAATTTAAACAGAAAGTTTTCAATTACGAAACCGAAAAAGACTGGAAATTCACAGGGGATAAGCCGGTAATAATAGATTTCTATGCGGACTGGTGCGGACCCTGCAAAATGGTAGCTCCTGTACTGGAAGAGCTTTCAAAAGAATATGACGGCAAGGTACAGATATATAAAGTAGATACTGAAACTGAACAGGAACTTGCTTCGGTATTTGGAATAAGAAGCATCCCCTCTATACTTTTCATACCTAAGGAAGGCAAGCCGCAAATGTCAACCGGCGCTATGCAAAAAGCAGGCTTTATACAGGCAATACAGGAAATACTTTTGGTAAATTAAATAATACAGCAATGAAAAAGAATATGGGTTCAGCAGATAAGATAATCAGGGTTATAATAGCATTAATAGTATTTGCGCTTTATTTCACAGGTATTGTTTCAGGTCTTTTGGGAATTATACTCATGATATTTGCTGTTATATTTGTATTAACAAGCTTAATCGGTACATGTCCGTTATACCTCCCATTCGGATTAAGCACGCTCAGGAAAAAACTTAATGAATAAATTTTTAAGTAATAAATATTTGAAATTCGCATTATTTGGTATTATAGGCAGTATAACGGGATACGCATATTACTATTTTTGGGGCTGTAAAAACGGATGCCCCTTAAGCTCAAACTGGTACATTACTACAGGGTATGGAATGATATCGGGTATAATTTTAGCAATGCCATCAAAGAAAAGGAATATTGATGACAGTATCAATAATAATTCCGTATAGCAATTTTCTAAATAATCTTTAATTACAGCAAACCCCAAATGATATTATCATTCGGGGTTTTTATTTTATAATACAATTATTTTTGGATTATTATTTCAGCATAACAAGCATCATTTTATACTTTGTAATCGCCTTTAAAGCATGAGGCTGGTTTGCCGGTAATATCAACATTTCACCTTCAGAAACAATATTTACTTTTGAAGATATTGTGATCTCAGCTTTTCCTTCAATAATATATACCATTGCATCAAAGGGAGTAGTATGCTCGCTGAGCCCTTCGCCTTCATCAAATGCAAATACGGTTATATTACCGGTAGTCTTTTTCAACAGGACACTGCTTACAACAGAGCCTTTCTGGTAGCTTAAGAGTTCTTTTAGATTTTGCTTTTCAGGAATAATAACGCTTTCTGTGTTCATTGGTTTTAATTTATTTAATTGTTAATACAAATATGGGTTAAATATATGTCAAATCAATTGACTTATGTCAAACCTTCCTTCCCTTCCTTCGCTTCCGCGAATTAAGGCGCAGCACTACGTGGATTAAGACAAGCGTGAGACGTCAAACAGAACAGTTTAATGAAACGTTATTTTAACATTAATCGTTTGGATTTTTACCTTTATTATTTTCCAATTAACCGTTAATTTTGTAATACACAAAACATGGTTTTTAGAATAGAATTAGCAGGTAACAATTAAAATAAAAGGGGTTCAACTTGTATTTTTATCAATTGTTTACTGTAACGTTATGAGATTTTCAATATATACTTACAAATTAAATTCTTTAAAAATATAA
>JBDTNV010000077.1:0-13532 GCA_039933555.1 Ignavibacteria bacterium | reverse complement strand
CACTGTATACTTTTTTATAATTACACTTGACAAACCCAAACAAAAAAGCTATATTTGCTATGTTAATTAACTAATTTATAAACAAGCCAATTTAATACAGGAGGTATTTCATGGCAAATTTAAGAAGCAAGCTTTATATGCTCTTAATAGCAGCAATGTTCTCCGGATCAGCTTTCATGGTTGGTTGCGGCGGCGGTGTTGACGAAGAGCAGATGGAAGCTTTAAATAACCTGAAAGCAGAAGTTGAAAGCTTACGCTCACAGGTTAAAGCTAAAGAAGACGAAAAAGCTTCTTTGCAGAAACAGATTTCAGATAAAGATGCAAAAATTAAAAAATGTAACGACGATATGGCAAAAACCAAATCATGCGTAGACGGGATGGGTAAATAATAATGAAATTTCAAAAACTATTTATTTTATTCTTTTTAGCATTAGGTTTAACATTAAACAATGCTAACATTTTTGCACAGGATGATGATGATGATGATGACCAGCAGATGGAAGAAATGGATGAAGAAGAATGGCAGAGACAGATGGACGAGCTCAATGCTGAAAAATCAAACTTACAGTCAAGATTATCAGCTTTAACAAGCGAAATCGACGGCTTAAAGCAGACTTCAGCTAACAAAGATAAAGAACTCGAAAAATGCGAAAACGATCTTTACGCTTTAGTTGGTACAACCAAAAGCGGTGTTGCTGATTTCAGAAAGAAATTTGAAGAAACAGAGAAGAAAATCAACGGTAAAGTTGGAACACCAGCTGACGCACGTAAGATGTACTTCGACGACATAACAAGAGATAAAGCTCGCTGCTTACCGGAATTCCAGGACAGATACGCTTCAATGAAGAAAAAACTGGAAGATTGGGAAGGCATGAAATCACCTGAAGCTTGTTACACTGTTGTTAAGGGTGACTGCCTCTGGAAAATTTCAAAAATGAAATACGGTTCACCGTATTACTGGCCTGCAATTTGGGATGCTAACAAAAATGGCGTTGCTAACGCTGATGCTCTGAAAAATTCCAGACACAAAAAGGTAACCAATCCTAATTTGATCTATCCTGGACAGTGCATGAAGATCCCGACACTCACTGACGCTCAGAAAAAAGAAGCTGAAATGAAGTCAAAGAAGTACAGAAAGACCAGAAAAGTAAAGACTACCACGACCACCGACATGAAGAAAGACGTTAAGAAAGAAGACGTTAAAAAAGACGTTAAAAAAGATGAAAAGAAAGATGTAAAGAAAGACGAAAAGAAGAAATAATCTTTTTTTCTCAGACTTTATATTTACTTATACATAGTTTTACATCAGGCCCTTGGACTTCGGTTCAAGGGCTTGTTTATTTAGCATAACTTGTTTATTCAGCAACACTTTTTATTCAGTTCAGAAGAAACTTTTAATTAAGAAGAACTATTTAAATTATTACATTTGACTATAACAGAAAAAAATATTGTGCTTGAAGTGGGTGTTGACTTGATAAATTTTGCAGGAATTAACGACAGGAATATTGACCTCTTAAGGGAAAGATTCTCATCTAACATAACCCTGAGAGGAGAAAATATCTTTCTCAAGGGTGATGAACAGGAGCTTGCTCTAATTGAAACCATAATTAAAGAGCTTATGCTGCTGCAGAAAAGACAGGGCAAGATAACCGAGGGTGACGTTAACCTTATAATTGAGCTGGTTACCGGTTCACAGGATGCAGCACTGGAAAAGCGTGTTGGAATTAAGCGTGAAGAGCTTGATGATGTTATTTTAGTTGAAAAAAGTGACTTCATTAAGCCCAAAACTATGGGCCAGCTTGAGCTTTTCCGCAGAACCAAAACAAATGAAATTGTCTTCGCTATTGGTCCCGCCGGCACAGGGAAAACTTACCTTGCTGTAGCCATTGCCCTGGCAGCATTAAAAGCAAAGAAGATAAACCGTATTGTGCTATCCAGGCCGGCCGTTGAAGCAGGCGAAAGCCTGGGTTTTTTACCGGGTGACTTATCAGAAAAAGTAAATCCATACTTAAAGCCTCTTTTTGACGCATTAGAAGATATGGTTCCTTTGGATAAGCTAAAAGCATATTTTGAAAGGAACATAATTGAGATAATACCTCTCGCATATATGAGGGGAAGAACGCTTAACAATGCATTCCTTATACTTGATGAAGCACAGAACGCAACAGCCCTGCAGATGAAAATGTTTTTAACAAGGCTTGGCGTGAATTCAAGAGCTATTATAACAGGTGATGTTACGCAAATTGACCTGCCTTCCAAGCAAACATCGGGACTTGTTCAGATCCAGAATATATTATTAAATGTCGAAGGGGTATCGTTTGTTTATCTCGAGAAAAAAGATGTTGTTCGCCACAGGCTTGTAAAGGATATTATAAATGCATACGAGGAATTTTCTGTAAAGAATAACGGCTACGGTAATTCTGAGAAAAACGGGAAAACTGATATTTCAGAAAAAGATAAGCTTGAGGGAAACAATAATAATGAAAACAGCAAATAGCTTCGTCAATACATAATGATGCGTTTTCCTGTTTATGTAAACACCAACCCTCGCAAATGGAATTGATGCAGCTATAACAGGCAGCGCCGATAGAGTATCAACCATCCCGAAAGAATACGGAATACTAACTGACCCTGCAGGTGAATTTATGAAATAACTTAACACTCCCGCAGTAGCAGTAATTAATATAGCCGCAGAAGATGTGCCAATTGCTTTTTTAATAGGTACCTTCATAAGATAATGCATTAAGGGTATAACAAACACTCCCCCACCCAGACCTGAAAATGCCGCAATTGCCCCGCTTAAGAGGCCAATACCTAAACATATCCATTTATTGAAATTTTCAGGGTTATTTTTTTCCGGGTCATCCTTCTTCCCTTTTTTATCAAGCAGCATTTTAACTGCTACAATAATCAGTACAATTGAAAAAGTCTTCTTTAGTATCTCGCCCGGCAGCAAAATTGCAATTTTCGAGAAAAGGAAAACAGTAACCGCGCTTGAAAGCCCAATAAATAAAGCCGCTTTCCACTCAACATTACCATGCGAGAAATGCTTATGTGATGAGGATAGACTAGTAAATATTATTGTAAAAAGGCTGGTTGCAATAGCAATGTGGACTATGTAAGGCGAATCAAAATGATTTAACGCGTATACCATAAGTAAAGAAGGGACGATAACAATACCGCCCCCTACACCGAATAAACCTGAGAGGATACCGGCTGCGATGCCGATACCGAAGAGAATCAAAATAGTTTCAACACTCAATTTTTATTTTTAGTCCCATTTGAGCTTATTTTAGCCGGCGTTTATTTCGGTTCAAGCAGGCTGTTGTATAAACCTTTATCTTTAATTATCCTTAATGCTTCCTGTAGCTGCTGGTCATCCTTTAATGAAGCTTCAACTACTGTTTTTTCAGGTTTATTGTATCTCCTTAATATTTCTGATTCAAGTTTTTGCCTGATAACCGGTTTTGAATTTTCAAAGTCTTTAAACTTCTCCGATTTTAGTTCTCCTTCGAGTAATCCGATATAGCTTTTCACTTTCTCTGAATACATCTTTTCATCGGTTTCTTTTTTAAGCTGCGCAAGCTCACGCTCTGCGCTGGAGTTAAAGGAAAAATCAGTTGTAGTTACATAATTATAGAAAGCACCCAGTACAATATCATTCATCACAAAGCTGTTACCATCGGGATTATCCTCAGCATACTTAACAGCAAAACGGTAATAAATATCTTCAAAATTCAATGCTTCCAGGAGCTCATTATCCTTTATTACATCAACAATTGCGTCAGGCGTAATGCCGCCCTCAGCGAGTACTATTCTGCCGTTTAAAGTTTTGAATTCCTTTTGGTTAAAGTATGGATTCGGTTTAAATACCCCGTACTTATTTTCCTTGAAATAGTTTTTTGCCTGTATCCACCTTCCGCTGGGTGTAAAATACTTTTGATTGGTGATCTTAAGCTGATTGCCATAGCTAAGCTGCTGGAACACCTGAACGAGTCCTTTACCGAATGATTTTGTTCCAACAAGCACACCGCGGTCAAGGTCCTGTATTGCTCCTGCTAAAATTTCACTTGCTGAGGCAGAATTTTCATCTATCAGAAGAACAAGGGGTACATCTTTACCAAGCATTGGATTTTCAGTTGCAAAATATTTACGCTCTGAATCAAGCTTCCTGCCTTTAGTTGTTAAGAGAAGGTCGCCCTTGTTAGTGAATTTGTTGAGTATTCCAATTGCAGCATCAAGCAATCCCCCGGGATTGCCGCGCAGGTCAAGAATGACCCCTTTAACATCACCCTTTGCTTTGATCTCGTTGATCGCATCAATTATTTCATTCTCAGCATAACGGCTGAAACGCTCAAGCTTAATGTATCCAATTCCATCTTCAATTGTACCCTTGTAGCTGACATTCTTAAGCTGTATTTCCTGTCTGGTTAACGTGAATTCCATTTCCTTATCACTGCGTTGAACTTTCATTTTCATCTGTGTGCCGGGCTCACCGCGTGTATATGACCTTACATCACCTACTTTTTTACCAAGCATCGATGTTCCGTCAATTTCAAGCAGCTTATCTCCCCTTCTGATTCCTTCTTTCTGGGCTGAGTACCCGTCAAGAATATCAGTAATGATTATCATACTGTCCTTCATGCCAACGGTAATGCCAACACCGCCGTATTTACCTGTTGTAATGAGGTCAATTTCATCTTTGCGCGATTCATCGAGGAAGTTTGTGTAAGGATCAAGTGTCCCTAGCATTCCTTCAATGCCTGCTTTCATAAACTTATCGCCGTCAATTTCATCTACGTAATCCAGCATAATTTCCTTATACAGCTTGCCGAAAACATCCATGTTCTTGTTTATCTGAGTATAGACGTCATCATCGCCGTCTCCCCCGCTGAATCTAGCACCGGTGAAGACAAAGAATATTGTTAGAATAAGTGAGAGCTTGGGAAGAAATTTTAATTTACTCATATGAAATATTTAATTTTTTATTTATTTTTTCTTTGATCTTTTGGTGGATCTGTTCTACGGTAAGGGAACCCTTAATTACAACAAATCTTTTCTTATTATTGTTAGCAATTGTATTGAAACCCTTATAAACTTTATTGTAAAAAGTGAGATTTTTGTTTTCCATCCTGTCTTTATCTTTCCCCCGTATTGCTGCCCTTTGAAAAGCTTCTTTTGGGGATAGATCAATGAAAATAGTCATATCTGGTTTCAAGCCGCCAGTAGCTATATCATTAACTTTTTCCACCTGCTTTAGTTCCAAACTGCCTCCGTATGACTGGTATGCAGTAGATGAATCATAATACCTGTCACAAATTACAACAAACCCTTTATTTAAATGCGGCCTTATGACCTGGCTCACAAGCTGAGAGCGCGAGGCAGAAAAAAGCATGAATTCTGTTAGTGGAGTCATTTCTATATGTTCACGGTCAAGTATTATTTCACGCACTTTTTCTGATATGGCTGTGCCGCCGGGCTCCCTGAGTAATATCGACTTAATTTTCTTTGAGCGTAAATATTCATGCAAAAGCTTAGCCTGTGTTGATTTGCCCGAAAAATCCAATCCTTCAAATGTTATGAACATACAGTAATTATCATCTCCAATAGTGGAATCCCTGATTATATGATTCAGGCAAATTAACCATTTATATGGTTTAATTAAATTGACATTTTATGGTATCATAAAGTATTTTGAAAAGCATATTCTGATGGTATTATTGATGAAATTTTAGTTTTTCAAGTAATTTCAATTTAAATAACTTTGCATTTCAAGTTTTCGGGATTATTCATAAATTTGAGTAATTACAATATGAATTTTCCGAAATGAATATACTTGATCCGGTAATATTATTTTTTTTACTTGGAGTTATTGCGCAGATAGTTAAATCTGACCTAAAGATACCAGACGATTTTTATAATACAATCAGCATCTACTTATTATTAGCTATTGGAATTAAGGGCGGAATTGAATTGTACAAAACCGGAATAGGAGCAGTCATTTATCCCGCAATAGGTACAATCATACTTGGACCTGTAATTGCATTTTTAGCTTTCAGTATTTTAAGATTCATCATTAAATTCAATAAAGATGATTCTATTGCAATTGCTGCACATTATGGATCCTGCAGTGCTGTAACATTTGCAGTTATTACTGATTACCTGAGGTCTGTGTTAATACCCTATGAGGAATTCAGCACCGTACTTTTAGTATTATTTGAAATTCCAGGGATAGCAGCGGCAATTTTACTTGCTAAAGTTGATGCTCATTCCAAATTTGATATAAAAAGCCTTATTCATGATGTATTTTTTGGTAAAAGCATTTTACTGCTTGTAGGTGGGTTATTTATAGGGATCTTTATAGGGTACACAGCAACAAAACAACTGAATTTTTTCTTTATAGATCTCTTCAAAGGTTTTCTTGCCATTTTCATGCTTGAAATGGGAATAGTAACAGCAAAAAGATTAGGAGATCTTAAAAAAGTCGGTATTCCATTATTAGTATTCGGAATATTATTTCCTGTAATTGCATCATTACTGGGTATTTTAACAGGAATGATATGCGGTTTATCTCCAGGTGGAACAATTATATTGGCAACACTGGCAGCAAGCGCTTCATATATTGCGGCTCCTGCAGCAGTTCAGATCATACTTCCAAATGCTAACCCGACTTTATATCTTACATTAGCACTTGGAATTACATTCCCGTTCAATATTCTTTTTGGTATTCAACTTTATACTTTTTTTGTACAAAAAGCATATGGTATAATTTAAATACCTTTAATGTATTAATTTAATCTAATTCCGTTAATTATATTTTTAATATTTACAGAAAATAAAATCCTAATAACATGAAACGGTTATTAAAAATAAATTCTAAAGATGTAATCCCTGTGGAATATCTTAATACTCCAATAGGAGACCTGATTGAATATAATAATTTAAATAAAGTATTTCCAAAATATACCGATGCACAAATTCTTGTTGGAATGTGCATGGATAACCGAAAACACCTTAATATACCGGATAACTTTGCTTTCATCATCCGTTCTGGCGGGGCTAATTTACGTTACAGTGAATTTAAGGTATCCTTTGCAATATCTGTTGGCGGAGCAAAACAAATTGCTTTGATCGGACATAATCACTGCGGCATGGTTAACCTCGCTTCAAAAAAAGAAATATTCATTGAAGGTATGGTTAATAGAGCCGGGTGGACCAAAGAGCAGGCAGAGAAGCAATTTGATGAATCAGTACCAAAATTCGGAATTGGCAACGAAATTGATTTTATACTGAGTGAAACAATCCGCTTAAGAAAAGTATATCCAAAGATTCCCATTGCACCAATGATGTATCTTTTGGAAGATAATAAGCTATATTTGATAAAGGAATAATGATAATCATCTTTGCATTGTAAATTTTAAATTGATTTCTTAGCTTTAATAAAAATAATATCTCATGGATACAAACATACTAAAAGAAGCTCTAAAACTTCCTGATAATGAAAAACTGGAATAATTGAAACTGAAAACTGGTATGGAGAAAAAAGAGCCGGATTAGGTGAATTATTTACGGGTGCTTTTTGTTTCATCTCTTAACAAAATTCAGTTTAACCCGGGTTTGTATCCCAACCACTATAATGATATTAAAAAGTGTATAATTAAAAAATTTCCGTATTCAATATATTATTATATTGATGGGAAGCGAATCGTTGTTTTAGGATGCTTTCATTTTAAAAGAAATCCAAGTACAATACTTAACAGGCTGAAATAATACACTTTTCTCAATTGAAACTCCCTCTATTTTAAGGTATTTTTGCTAATTCCAATCATTTAAACTGATTTAATGGCTGAAACCCAGACCCCATTAATGCGCCAATATTCCCAGATCAAAGCCCGGTACCCCGATACCGTGTTATTGTTCCGTATGGGTGATTTTTTCGAGACATTCGAAACTGATGCTGCTATTGCATCAAAGGTTCTGGGGATAACTCTTACAAAACGCTCAAACGGCTCAGCATCAGAAGTTGCGCTGGCAGGGTTTCCCCACCACGCAATAGATAATTACCTTCCCAAGCTTGTTAAGGCAGGATATAAAGTCGCAGTGTGTGAACAGCTTGAAGACCCAAAGTTTGCCAAAGGAATTGTTAAGCGCGATGTTGTTGAGGTCGTTACACCCGGGCTCACTTTTTCAGATAAACTGCTTGACCATAAGAGCAATAATTACATAAGCTGTATATTCACAAAAGATGAAAGGTGCGGTTTTGCGTTCTGTGATATATCAACAGGTGAATTTTTAACATGCGAAGTTCCGTTCAGGAATATTAAAGACCAGCTTGAGCTAATTGATCCTGCTGAAGTAATAATTTCAAAGTCACAAAAAGGCTTATTCACCAACATTCTTGATATGGAGCACAACCCGCTTGTGCAGAAGCGTGTTACCATAACAAAGCTTGATGAATGGATATTCAATTTTGATTACTGCAATGAATTACTTCTTTCGCAGTTTAAGACTAAATCACTTAAGGGTTTTGGGATAGAAGAATTTCCCCTTGGAGTAATCGCAGCAGGGGGAATACTCAGCTACATGAACGAAACACAAAAAGGCAATGTTGCTCACATAAACAAAATTTCATATTACGATACAAGCGATTACATCATTCTGGATGATTCAACAAAGCGTAACTTAGAGATAATCTCATCAATTTCAGGTGGCAGCCGTGAAGGAACGCTTATTTCAATATTAGACCGCACACAAACAGCTATGGGAGCAAGGCTGCTTAAGAATTGGATATCACGCCCGCTAAAGAAGCTCTCGCAATTGCATAAACGACAGGAATGTGTAACAGAGTTTTATGAAAATAAGCCGCTAGCAGGAAACCTGACAGGTCTATTCAAGAATATTGGTGACCTTGAAAGGCTTATCTCCAAAATCGCAACTGCCAGAGCGGTTGCACGTGATCTTATCAATCTGAAGTATTCCCTAAAGAATATTGGAGCAGTTAAGCTTGAGCTATCAAAAGCTGAAGCCAAAACACTTAAGGATATTAATAATAATCTAAAAGAGTTAAATGACCTGGTGGAGCTGATTGATGTATCTATCAATGAAGATAGCTCAATACAAATGGAAAGCAAAATTATTATTAAGCCCGGCTATAATAAAGAGCTTGATGAACTTCGTAATATCTTAAACAGCGGCGAAGCATGGATGGAAAATTACCAGCGTAAAGAACGCGAGCGGACAAAGATAAACTCACTAAAGGTCAGCTATAACCGTGTATTTGGTTACTACATAGAAATCTCAAAAGCAAACCTTGTGAAAGCTGATGGAGTTGAAGGTTATATCCGCAAGCAAACGCTTGTAAATGCTGAGCGGTTCATAACACAGGAACTGAAAGAGTATGAAGAGAAAATACTGACTGCAAATGAGAAAATTGCAGCGCTTGAATCAAAATTATTTGCGGATGTAAGAGAAAAGGTCGTTGAGTATGCAAATGATATCCAGATGAACGCAGCTATGATCGGAATAATTGATGTCCTTCTTGGCTTTGCTGAGATAGCAAAGTTAAATAAATACACCAAACCTGAGTTAAACGAAGGAGACTCGCTTGATATCACCGAGGGCAGGCATCCTGTAATTGAGCAGCTGCTTCCTGCCGGTGAAAAATTTGTGCCTAATGATACTTCACTTGACCCCACTGATACACAGGTGATAATAATCACGGGTCCGAACATGAGCGGAAAATCAAGTTACTTGAGGCAGGTTGGATTGATAGTACTGCTTGCCCAAATAGGTTCATTTGTACCTGCTAAGAAGGCTAAGATCGGCATTTGCGACAGGATATTCACCCGCGTTGGCGCAATGGATAATATTGCAAGGGGTGAGAGTACATTTCTTGTAGAAATGCAGGAATCAGCCAATATTTTAAATAATTTATCCCCGAAAAGTCTGGTGCTGCTAGATGAGGTTGGACGTGGAACAAGCACTTATGACGGTATCTCAATTGCATGGGCTATAACGGAATATATTCATGAAAATCCAAAAGCCAAAGCAAAGACATTATTTGCAACACATTACCATGAATTGAATGCTCTGGCTAGTCTTTACCCGAGAATAAAAAATTCAAGAGTTGAAGTAAAGGAAGTGGGTGATAAAATAATTTTCCTTCACAGAATAAATGAGGGTACAGCTGACCACAGCTTTGGTATTCATGTAGCGCAAATGGCGGGACTCCCTGATATTGTTACCAAGCGTGCAAGGGAGATCCTTGGCAACCTCGAAAAACGCGAAGAGCGCGCAAGAAGGAAAGATGAGTTCCAGATAAACCTGTTTGAATATAAAGATAACGAGCTCAATGATATACTTGAAAAAATCGATCTCGAAAACATGACACCGATGGAAGCGCTGAATAAGCTGCAGGAATTGAAGAAACTAACGAAGAAAGATCGCTGATTGACCTGATTAAGAGATTTCACAGATAATGATAAAGGGAAATTATAAATATTCTGATATAACAGAGAAGATAATTGGCAGCGCGATGAAAGTACATTCTTTTTTGGGAAATGGTTTTCCGGAAGTAATATACCAGAGAAGCCTTGCAATAGAGCTGAACAAATCAGGAATTAGCTTCAAAAGAGAATTAGAGAAGGATGTTTATTACGATAATATAAAAGTAGCAACCAGAATTGTTGATTTTTTGATAGAGGATACAGTGCTGGTAGAATTAAAGGCTCTGGGAGAAATTAGCGATAATCATTACTCTCAAATCCTCAATTATCTAAAAGCATATAAGTTAGAAATCGGTTTATTAATTAATTTTGGCGCAAAAAGTCTGCAATTTAAAAGATTTATTAATTCAAATTTATGAAAAACTCAGTGAAATCATTTAATTCGGTTAATATATGATAAAAAACTCAGTGAAATCATTTAATCAGGTTAATCTGTGATTAAGAATCATGAAATATGGATGCAGTATGCCTTTAAAGAAGCTGAGAAGGCTTATGAGAAGAAAGAAATTCCAATCGGAGCGGTTGTAGTTTTTGAAGACAGGATAATCGGTAAGGGACATAACCAGGTCGAAATACTCCGTGACCCTACTGCGCATGCCGAGATGATTGCGTTAACATCTGCGGCGGAATATCTTTCATCAAAAGTTCTGCTGGGATGTACAATGTATGTAACGCTTGAGCCCTGCCCTATGTGCGCCGGTGCAATTGTGCTTTCAAAGCTTGAGGCACTATATTTTGGAGCTTATGATAATAAATCAGGTGCTTGCGGCAGTGTGTTGAATATCACAAATAATATTTCCCTTAACCACCGTTTGAGCGTTACAGGTGGTATTATGGATAAACAATGCGGTGAATTATTAAGAAGCTTTTTTGATGTGAGAAGATAACAGAAAAACCAATCTTTGCTTACAACTTCAGGAAATTTAAACAGACAGATAATCAGGCTTGCTTGGCCGGTATTATTTCAGAACCTTGGGAGAAGCCTGGCAATTGCGATACTTGATTCATACTGGATAGGAAAGATTTCGAGCGAGCATCTTGCCGCGCTTGCAGTGGGTACATTCCTTTCATGGGGAGCCTTTGCTATGGGTGAGCTAATTCCAATCGGCACAAATGCGCTGGTTTCCCAGGCAGTCGGAGCCAAAGATGAAGATTCAGCACGGCACATAGGCACGCTCAACCTGGTAAACTCAGTTATATGGGGAATGTTAATTGCTGCTATTATGATTCCCCTGTTGCCTGTTTTGTATGGATTCACAAATTTGGATGCCCCGAAGGCAGTGCTCGCAAATGAGTATATTTTTCCCCTTCTTGTACTGCTTCCTGCAATTATATTATTTGAGTCAGGCTCGGCAATATTCAGGGGACATGGAAACACAAAAACTCCATTTAGGTTATTACTTGTTGTATTTGCGTTGAAGATAATTCTTACTCCCCTTTTGATTTTTACTTTCAATTTGGGAATCAAAGGAGCATCATCTGCTACTGCGCTTTCATACGGCTGTGTTTTCCTGTTTGAGCTTATATTACTTAAGAAACGCGGACTCATAACTTCCGTACAAAAGAAGTTTACTTCTATTATTAAAGATATGAAGTTTAACTGGAAGGTCACTAAGGAAACCATTAAGATAGGTCTGCCGCTATCACTTGAAGGTCTTGCATTTTCTTTCATTTATATTTTTGTGAGCCGGTATGTAGCTGATTTTGGCACAACCGGACTTGCAGCACTCGGAATCGGTCACAGATCGGAGGCAATTCCTTACCAGGTTGGCGAAGCATTCGCAGTAACTGCATCAATTGTCGTTGGACAGAATATCGGGGCCGGAAATATTGAAAGAGCTAATAAAGGAGCATGGCGTGTTTTGTATCTTTCATGGATTCCAATGGCGATTTACGGGTTGGCATTGTTCTTTTTTCCGGCACAGATCGCAGGCATATTCACAACTGACCAGGCGGTAATAGAAACCGCGAAGGTTTATAATATGATAGCAGCATTCAGTATATTTTTTGCAATGAGCGAGCAGATTTTCTCGGGCGCATTTGCCGGGGCGGGAAATTCACTGCCACCGCTTGCAATATATTTACCTGTTACAGCTCTAAGGATACCACTTGCTGCAATACTTGCGCCAATTTACGGAATGAACGGTATATGGATAGCTATATTTACGACATCAATGGCTAAAGGAATTCTAATTGCAATTTGGTGGAGTCTTGGCCGCTGGAAGAGAAGGAAATTTGCTTTGGGTACTCAGCCTGCTGAACCGGTTGAATCACCCGTTGATAAGTTTGATATACATTAACCAGCTTATCATTCCCACGCCGACTGGAATTCGGGAATCTATTTTATACCCTTTCGTTAATTTCTAATTTGTTTGCTATTATTAAAATATCTTCTTATTTTTGCCTAACAAACGTTAGGTAAATGGGATTTATTTGCCATTTATGTTTGTTTAAGTAATAAAACAAGAGATTCCCGCCTGTTTGCCTGCCACTGGCATGACGCGGGAATCACAGAGAAAATGGAAAATTCACGTAAAGAACAAATATTAAAGGCCTCTGCAAAGCTATTCAGAGGAAAAGGCTTTGAGGCTTCATCTATGAGAGATATTGCCAAAGAGCTTGGGATAGAAGCGGCAAGTCTTTACAGCCACATTAAATCAAAGGATGAATTACTTGAAACAATTTGCTTCAGGATGGCTGATGAATTATTAAAGGCAATTGATGAAGTCAACGATATGTATTTTAATGCTGAAGAAAAGCTGAACATGGCTATTAAGAATCACGTAAAAATAGTTACAGGTGATCTTGATGCGTCATCAGTATTCATACGTGAGTGGCGCAGGCTGCCGAAAGAAAAGCTGACAGAGTTCATAAAACTCCGTAACAAATACGAAGAAGGCTTCACACAGATTCTGATTAACGGTGAAAATGAAAACGTGTTTGATGCGCCGGATAAAAAATTCGCTGTGCTAACAATACTTTCAGCCGTAAACTGGATAACCGAGTGGTACAGTCCAAAAGGCAATA
>JBDTNV010000076.1:0-13627 GCA_039933555.1 Ignavibacteria bacterium | reverse complement strand
GGCAGCTTTCACTGCATTGGAATGTGCGGCCCGATTGCTGTTGCCCTGCCAAAGAGCAATAACTTAATACTTTCAAGATTGCTTTATAATCTGGGCAGAGTTATAACATACTCAATGCTTGGATTGTTGTTCGGACTTGTTGGGTCACGGCTCGAGATGTTCGGATTGCAAAGGATCATTTCAATATCACTTGGCATAATAATACTGCTATCTGTAATAACTCCGGCTGCATACAGGATAAAACTTTCCAGCGCACTTGGATTATACAGGTTCGTTGGTTTGCTGAAGGTATACTTTGGGAAAATGTTTAAAAGTCATTCGAAGTCTTCAATGCTGGTAATAGGTGTTTTAAACGGTCTGCTGCCCTGTGGGTTTGTTTATATTGGTATTACGGGTGCAATTGCGCTTGGTGACCCTCTTAATGGCATGCTCTTTATGATGATGTTCGGGCTGGGTACAATGCCAATGATGTTTGGTGTTTCTATGATAGGAAGTGTTATTAATCTGAATATCAGGCGGAGACTAACCAGACTATTACCTGCATTTTCGCTGATACTTGCTGCAGTTTTCATACTTCGCGGTTTAAACCTGGGTATTCCCTACTTAAGCCCAAAACTTGAACATAAACCTGCAACAGAGCAGGTTATATGTCATTAAAATAATTAGTAGCACAGGCATTTTTGAGACTTTTAGGCCTGCCTGTGTATTCATATTCTTAATATTTCGTTAAGCACAGACAAGAATGTCTGTGCTACTGTATGCAAAAGATACAAACACATAACTCTTTCCTACCTGCTGTAATCATTATTACCCGCACGGCTTTCATAGCGTTTGATAAGCTCAATATTCTTTTTTTCAACATCAGTTATCATATCATCAACATTTTCATATCTTGGGGTATACCATTTTTCATAGCTGAAATAGCTTCGCATTTCCTCACTCTTAAATATATAACCGTGCCTTGCGAAGATCTCGTTTCGCATTATTTTCAGGTCCCACCCTGACATATTGCTTACATCGTCACCCGTCAGGAGTCTCTCAGACGC
The DNA here is from genome assembly GCA_039933555.1 of Ignavibacteria bacterium. Lineage (GTDB taxonomy): Bacteria > Bacteroidota > Ignavibacteria > Tepidaquicellales > OLB5 > OLB5. Next base: position 12,581 of record JBDTNV010000076.1, on the reverse strand, counting down.
CTGAGGATATAGGCTGCTGTTTCCGCCGGATGAACCGTTTTCACTGCCAAGTGAGCTCTGGGAATTCTTCTTCATATCAAGCTCTTTTTCCTTCAGCTTCAGTTCTTTCTCTTTGAGCTCAAGCTCTTTTTTCTTCAGGTCACTTGAAGAGTCATCGCTCTTATTGCAGATTGCCGCTGTAAATGCAAATGCTAAAAATGGAATTAATATTAATTTTTTCATAATTATGTGCGACTACAATGGAGTCGATTAAGTTATTTATTATTACTTTATAAATATTCAACTCCCTAGGAGTTGTTTAAATATCTTTAATGTGTTCTCTAGTTACTGTTATATAAATATCCGCGCTTTTCCTTAACTCTCACAAATAAAAACTCATTACTCATTGTTCATTATTAATTGCTTTATCGTCCATATTCGTCGTAGTACTTCTCGGCGTGTTCTTCATATCTTTTCATAAGTTCGATATTCTTCTTTTCAATTTCGGTAAGGTCTCCTCTGGCATCTGTGGTTACCGGCATATACCACGGCACATATTGGTCAAATATAAACCTTATTCTGCGGGTTTTAAATGAATAACCATGACGCGCATAAATTGCATTCCTTATAATTTCAAGGTCACCCTTGTACAGATTTTCGATATCTTTCTTTGTTAATTCCTTGGCTGATGCGTTGATCTTTGTAACATCGGGAGTAACTGATTCAAATTTATCGGGAAACTTAGGATTTTTTTCATACAGCTCAGCCCATTGAACATCTTCAGGAAGATTTGCTGCCGCATCATACTTGAATTGTTTTTTGCTCAGGGTATAAGTTCTCTCAGTTACATCAAGTTTCTTATCATTTGCTTTCCAGGTTCCTTCAAGAGTCCCTGAGGCAGGGTCAACTTTAAAACTGAACTTACCATCATACTTATCATCCCCCGGCTCTGAAGCTTCTGCATTATATATTTTACCATCAAGCTTTATTATACCCTTAAATGGCCTGTTATTGCCCGCAACAACACTGTGACCGCTCAAAACATCCCCGGCTACGGTATCAATAAAAATTGTAATTCTGTTTTCATAAACATATTCCTTTGTCTTATCATATACAGATGCCTGGAAGCCTCCGGTGTATGAGCCAATCACTGGTGAATCGGTTACTTTACTATCTTTTTTCGATTCATCCGAATTTGTTTTCGTATCACTTGTGTTATTTCCGGAAGTTGTGCTCTTGCTATCGCCTGTAGAATTGCCAGTATCCTGTTTTTTCCCGCATGAGGCTAAGAGACAAAGCAAAATTAAAACAGAGATTTTCTTCATAATGTTATTTATGATTTATTTTTTAAATTTAATTACTTTCATTATTATCAGCTCAGCAATAATTATGTTAGGTATCCAGCCAAGCCATGCAACTACCTGGTATACATCCATTGGCTTAGGTTGAAGTAAAAATACCAGCAGGTATTTCCATGCCCTTAAAGTGATAGCGGAAAGAGTTAAAGCAAACGACCTTATTAGGAATTCCCTGTGACTTTTAATATCACCTTTAACGGCTTTAACAATTGCCATTGTTGTAAAGTATATCCACAGCACTGCTAGCAGGCAGAAAGAGACTTGTGAAACAGCCCCGCCATTGGCATGGAGCCCCATGTAGAAGCCTGAGGGGCCCGCAAGAAGGATTACGGTAACAGCGTATATCCAGCCTGTATATTTATGGATTAAGACAAAATTTCTTCGGATGTAGGCAGAAAATTGGGTGAATCCAGCCGGAAGAACAAAAATTGCGGTGTAGACATGTGTAAAAAATGCCAATTTATAGAAAGGAATATCAATTACATCCTGCTTGATGCGTAAAAAAGCAACATCAGTATTGTAAGGAATATATTGTAATGAAATTTTCAATAACAGGTATGCAAAAAAGCCATATATCAGCAAAAGGAATGCGCAGAAGATTTTAAATCCTGTAATTTTAAAATGAGAACGCTTCTGAGCCAGTGAGATATTTTGTATAGCCTGCTGCAATAATATTATTTGTTATTTTACGAATATACTATTACATTTTAAGCTACACAAGAGGTTAGAATATTAATCTGAATTAAACCTAAAAAACGATAAAAATCATATTTTAAATTGATAGCAATCATTTTACAGGAGTGGCACAAATACTATCTTTGTAACGGTACTTATTGAGGGCTGCTCCTCGGTAAGGATGGATGAAGGTGGCATTGAGCCATTCAAACAAGGCGGGAGGGATCCCGCTTTGCGTTTATGTAGGAACAATCTTACTTTTTGTAAAGACGACTCATCGGGTCGTCTTTTTTGGTTTACAAATGCGCGAGGATACCTTCTTTCACAATGAAAAACTGATAATTCCCCTTATGTTTTTATATATCATGCTTTTTCAGAGACTACCCGCCGGGTTGTCTCTTTGGCTTCACTTTTAACAGATATGCGCCTTCGCGTGTATGATGAACTGAAAGTCTTCACCAGACAAGAAAGACCAGCAAAGGGAAAACCAACAAAAAAAGAGACGACCTGGCGGGTCGTCTTTACAAAAATCACCTTGAATAACAGAATCGATATTTCTTTCCTATGAATTACTTCAATTTAAATATAAATGGAACAGAAACCCATACTTTCACAGGCTTGCCGTTTTGCAGGCCGGGTGTAAACTGTAATCTCATTGATTTTGTTGATACTTCATCTCTGAATACATCGGGTCCGTTTACGCTGCCAATTTTTATAACGCTGCCATCAACATCCACAAGCACCTTCACGGTTACCTTGCCCTCTATCTGCGCTTCTATTGCCATGGATGGATATACCATTGATGACCTGATCTGGTCAAGATTAACAGCTTCGGGCGCCTTTTCAACTTCAAACGACTGGTAAACTGTCTTCTCTTTTTCATCTGTATTTACTTCCTTTTTCTTGATCTTTTCTTCAATTTTTCTGTCTTCAATTTTTACCGGTCCTGAAAATGTAAATTTACCGGTATCTCCAGTCATAGAAACCGGTGTTTTGATATCTTCGAGTTGCTGCTGGGTTTTAATAGTTTGTATATCAGCTCTTTCTTTTGCCACAGGTTCCGGGGTCATTGCTTCCAGGTCTTTTGTTGGTGCTGTGATTTCTTCAACTTTAGGCGGCGGTTCTTCTTCATCCAGCGCCGATGGCGGCGGTTCAAGATCTGTCATTGATACATTTATTATTCTTTGCTGGATATTTTTCATTTCCTGCTCATTCATATACCATGTGTAGTAATGTATCCCGCCATAGGTAAGAATTGCAAGAATATGCAAAATAATAGCGAATACAAGTCCCTTTTCCAGGTTCTTTCTATAAGGAAGTTTAAGTTCATCGGTAAAACTTGAAGGAAGATTATTTAAAGCAATAATAGCGCTCATTACAACGCCTCCTTTTTTAATGATTTAATATACTTTTAAAAAAACAAAAAGCAATCATGCCATAGCAAAATTGCTTTCCAGTATCCAGAAAACTTTGAAGTCTGTATTTAAAAACAACCGGTTCATCTTTTTAAACCCCTTAAAGTTAACTTCTGAAAACCAGGGAAAAAAAATAAGAATATAAATTCAAAAGTTACATGTGAGCGAAGAAGACCTCGCTGAACTTTTCATTCATTTCCAGCAGCTTATCCTGCGGCAGATATTTGTTTAATTCATTGATAAGCATATTGCGTTTTTTGGCGGCATCACGCCCAAGTAGGTCAGCCAGTGCGATCATTTCAGCCTGGAGAAGGTCCTTCTCTTTTCTGATCTCACCTGTATCAGAAAAAATATTTTTCAAAGCCTCAAACAGTAATAATATATTCGCATTTTCATTTTTCAACGCTTCGGCAAGAATTTTATCAGGCATTACTTCAGCAAGCTCTTTAAACAGAATTTCTTCTTCAAGGATAAATAACCTGGTCAATTCATCATAGTATTCATTTACTGTTTCGTTGATTGATCTTATAACGTGAGTGTTGATCCCTTCTTTTTCAATATCCCAATATAGTTCGTCAAGAGCTGAAGACATTTCTGTCATTCTTGTATATTCTTTTTCAAAAAAGCTTGTTGGACTTTCTGACTTGCTTCCGTTAAGATTGATGTGTTCTAGATTTTTCATGTCAGTTCAAGCTGATTTTGGTTATAGAAACCTGATTAATTTTAATTTTTACCTTCGTTTCTTCATTTGTATCACACTCCTCAGAGCTGATACAGCATGAAACGGGGCAAACATCATTGCATCTTGGAGCAGCAAATATCCCATTACAATCATTGCAAACTGAAGGATTTATATAGTAATGGTCAAAAGACTGGTAATTCTTTGCCATGTATCTGTTATTTAGGTAAAGCGAGTGTTTGCCCGGATCGTTCAGCTTTGGCATTACCGCATGAACAGGGCACTCTGTTTCGCATGCGCTGCAATTTATGCAATCGTGTGTAATATAAACGGACATTTTAACCTCCCGTTAATACTCTGAAATATTATTTAAAAGAACAGGATAATTCTGCAATTGTGAAGTTTTACTAAAATGTACAATAAGAGTTGATTTATCGCAGATTATTGATACATATCCTTGTTCAGACTATTCAAAAATACCATTTAAATGGCACTCATTCCTATGATATGCCTCAATTATCAATATGATATATATCATAATAAAAAATCCGCATATTTTTGTTATATGCGGATTTAGATCGCGTTACTTGAGTGAAAATATGAATTACTTCTTTTTTAGATTTACCACCAGGATAGGTATATGCGATAACCTGACAATACCCTCAGATACATCTTCTGCGAAAAATCTTCTTAAACCTTTTTTTCCGTGAGTGCCAATTGCTATTAAGTCAGCCTTTACTTCGCGTGAATAGTTTATGATCCCCTCTTCTTTCATATAATCGTTGTACAGGGTTGAAATGAATTTTCCGCCGTTCTTTTTACTGAATGCTTCGATTTTTTGCCTGTCATCAATTGTTCTTGAAAACTGGTCCATTGTATTGACCTTAAGCAGGTGGATTTGAGATTTAAATATCCCTGAGATCTGTTTGATAAACGGAAAGATGGTATCAGCTTCCTGAGAGAAGTCTGATGCAAATACAATTGTTTTAAACACCACCTTTGGGAGCTTTACGGGTATAACAAGAACGGGTCTTTTAGAAAATCTTACAACACGCTCTGCAGTACTTCCAAGTATTATTTCCTTCAGATTACCCGACCCATGTGAGCCCATAACAATAATATCAGCTTTTATTTTGTCTGCACAATCAATTATGGAATTATGAATGTTTGAAGTTATATCATTATTTAAAACAACCTTAATTCCATTTAAAGATCTTCTTTTTTTCAGCTTGCCCAGTTTTGCAAGCGATATTTTTTTAAGGTTATCATTGATACCTTCGAGCATTATTGAAGCAGGAGGAGTGATCACAAGAGGGTCAGTTGAATAATAATAGCTTGATACCTCCGCAGCGTTAAAAAGATGCAGCTCAGCTCCTGTTTTCCGGGCAATTACCGCTGCGGCATCAAGTCCGTAATATGATGGCTCTGAAAAATCAGTTGGAACCAGTATTCTTTTCATATTTACATATTTTAGTTTAAAGGCGTTCTACTTTGCAAGGACCTTCAAAGCTGCAAGCTCCGCCTGAGCTTCAGTTTCCATTCTTTTCAACCTGGTATAATAGTCAGGAATTTCCTTCAAATGAGCCAGTGCAATTTTTGCGGTTAAGGTAAGATCATCTCCTGTAACGTTTGTAACGGGATCGACCATACCATGCTCCAGCTCAACTTCCAGTCCCATTCTGAACTGTTCAATATCATATTGCTGCCAGTCAATGCCAAGCGCTTCCCCTGCCCACTTAGCTTCTTCCTGTGTAAATTGTCTTTTAGTAGTCATTACAAATATATTTAATTGTATAATTCAAAAATAATGAACAATTGTCCATTAGAATACTCAAAAAATTAATCTTATATATATAGTTAACAAATTGACACGCTTTTGGGTTCTGATCCAAAAAAAAACTGCACAGTTATGGTACTCCGTGCAGTTACTTTGAAAGAAAACAGAATGAAAAAAATTATGTCTTAACTTGCAAATTCTTTTGAATTAAGCAAAGCAGTTGTTCTAAGAAGTGGCAAATTGAGTATTTTTATGCTTCCTGATGAAAACGTTATCAATCCCCTGTGTGTAAATTCCGTAATAATTTTTTTCATGTAGCTTTTGGAGGTACAGGTATAACTTGCAAGCTCATCGATGGAAAGATGTATATTCACCTCTTTTGATTTGCTCATTCCGTATTTATCCACTAGAACTAAGAGAGTGTCTGCAAATCTTTCATCAGACATTTTTTCCGAGATCCTCACAATATGGTCTTCCATAGAATCAATCCTGGAACACAGGCTTTTCATAACCAACAGCTTATAAGTGTTGTTTGAATTTATCAGTTCCATGAAGTCATGCGCGGAAATAAAACTTGTTCTGGTTTCTGATATTGCAGCGGCAGAATTAGTATAAGGATGATTATTGACGATAGAATGCAGTCCAAGTATTTCCCCTGCTGTGGCCAGGTGCAGAATTCTTTCCTGCTCAGAATGCTCTTCCTTATAAATTTTTACACTTCCTGATTCAATGCAATATAGGCCTGCAGGGAGGTCATTTTCTTTGAATAACACGTCATTTTTATGAAAAATGAACTGGGTTAGTTCACCGTAATTTTTAATTATTTCCTCTAAACCGGTGTTTGTTGGCATTTTGTTATAATGTTCACTTTCATAACAAAATTAGCACTTTTCCAATGCATTATACAATGATTTGAGTCATAAAAAAATATGATAAATGTAGTGCGGAAATATGATTTAAAGGGTAAGAAATTACATAAAGCAATAAAACAATTCACAGCCTATTTAACAGCAAAAGAATTAATCGAAAATATGCGCGGTTTTAATTAAGCCCTGGTGATTATTTATCTTAATTTTCTTTCCAACAAGATCAATTAGTTTTTCGCTCTTGAAATCGGATAATATCCGGATAGTGGTTTCAGTCGCAGTACCAACAATATTTGCAATGTCTTCCCTCGAAATGACCGCATTTATTGAACCTTCTTTATCAGTTCCGTAAAATTCATTGAGCATCATTAATGCTTCGGCCATTCTTTCACGAACAGGTTTCTGAGCAAGTCCGGTCAGGCGGGCTTCGGCTTCTTTGAGGTCATGGGATAGAAGCTGCATCATTTTTGTAGAAAGGTCGGAGTTTGTATGAAGAAAATCAAAAAATGTTCTTTTGGGAATAAAGCAAACCGTAGCATCTTCCATAACTGCAGCAGTACCTGAATATACTTCACCACTTATTAATGACCTGTAACCAAGCACATCCCCTTCTTTTGCTAGCCTGAGGATCTGTTCTTTTCCTTCTTCACCGGTCTGGTAAATTTTAATTTTACCTTTATTAACGCAATATACACCGGCCGGTTTATTGCCTTCGTTGAAAATTATCTGGCCTTTTTTATATATGCTGCAGTTTTTTTCTGAATCCATTTCGGAAGTTTGCGCAACAGTAAGAGTACAGAAAACATTCCCTAAACGGGAACGGCATTCATCACAAGTGGGATGTTCAAATTGGGGTTTCATATTTTTTTAATTACAACTTTTCAAACAGCAAAACTGTTTTGTTTTGAGTAATTATTTCTATCAATAATATAAGATAAAAACCATTAAATAAAGCCAAAATTGTATCAAAATCATATTTTTTTATAACCGATAATATAGGCTAATTATCATATTTTCAATAATTTAAAAATATGATATGTATAGTTCAAGGTTTTTTTCGTTAAACGAGAGCTTCATGTTAAACCTTTTCTCATACCAATACCTGATAATTTGCGCTTTGCCTTCGGAAATCAGAATACACAGTTCAATTATATCGTCATTAACTGCCATTTTAGGAATTATATCCATGTTATCACTTTCATATCCAAAATTCTGCACAAGGTCATTGTAAATTTCAATAAAACGGTTGGCAGTAGGATAATTAACAGTACAAACAAACCCCAACCCCTTATTTAATAACACACGGTCAAACAAGCCGGGGTCATTTTTCAGATATACATCTGTTCCTGCTGCATCAAGCGAGTTATTGTAAACATACCCCTGAATGTTGTTTGGGTCAGAGATATCAATACCGCAAGCAGTTTGAGAATGAGCACAAGCTGCGATAACAAAATAAATAATTATAAAAAAAATCTTAGTTATATTCATTTGTGATCTTTTTGAGATTGATTACTGCAGCAACAGTCAGGCTTCCCTTTCGCTCCTCGCAAACTTTGGTTAGAACTATTTAACATCTCTTATAATCCTGTTTACCTTATATATCTTAATGAATTCATTTTCATTGTGATTTGTTGGCGGATATTTGGTATTTATACTGTAAAGAGTAATAAGTTTATTCCTTCTATCCCAGCCAATTAGTTTTGCATTTGCCTCAAAAGTATCAGGGGGTGATTTAAAGACTGCAACAACTGCGGTATTATCCTTAATCTTTTCTGTATGCTCACTGCATAGCAATTTATCGCCCGGGTTGATATAAGGCCTCATGGAGTCACCCTTGGCTATAAGCATAAACGGGTTTACAAGTACCGCAGCATCAGCCATATCAACAACCCTGCCTGCATTATCAAGCCAGGATGAAGATGGTGAACCGCAATCTGCATATCCGAGGACAGGTACACGACGGAATTTTATAGCTTTAGACTCAGTTTCAGCCATATTTTTGGCTTTATACCCAAAAATTGAATCAATTGAAATATCGTGGATATTCTTTATCTTTTCAAGCTGGTCAATTGTCCAGTCGCTTATTCCCCTTTTGATCTTGCTGAGGGAACCAGCATTTTCATCAATACTGCGCGATAGGGCATAAATAGAGCTAATGCCCTTTGCTTCGAGCATAGGGAATAGCTTGCTGTTTATCTTTCGCGTTAATTTGCGGTCTTTAGTGAATTTTTTTTTCATTTTATTTTACTATAAATCATTAGTTTATGAAAATATATATGCTAATACCATATATTGCTCTTGACATATATGCTTTTTGCATATATATTTGCAGCGTGTTTAAGTACTTGCTTAAATATAACAATAAATTTCCTTAAGTAATTTCAATAATTGCTTACCCAATTTCAGAATTTTAAAACTATCTAATTACCGCATGTATGTTTAACCTTAACCCTGTATTTGAGCTTGTAAAGAATGAAGGCAAAGCCCGTGAAACGGTGCTTTGTTCATCAACCGACAAATTACAGCTTATTGAACTGAAAAATGAGCTGGTAAAGCTTCACAACAGAAATAAGTATATCGTGAGGCATGTACTTATACACATTAAACCCACATAAATTTTAAATCTTACTAAACTATGCCGAAAAAAGAAAATAAGTCAAAATTCAGCGAAGATACAATTAAAGACATCTTAAAACTGGTATCTCATGGAGTTAAGTATAATGAAATAGAAAGTATACTTAGAATTGAAAAAGGAAGCATTGAAATGCTTTCCAGAAAGTCAGTGGAATTTAAAACGGAAATGGAAATTGCATCCCTAAAGTTAGATATCCAAGTTGAAGAGGCTTTACTTAAAAGATCGCTTGGATATGTGACAACAGAAGAACAGTGGATATATATTCCCGTATTTACTGAAGGGTGTGACGAGCCCGAGTTGAAACTGAAGGAGATAAGGAAGGTCAAAAAGTTTATTCCGCCGGATGCTTCTTCAGACCTTATTTGGCTATATAACAGAAGAGGGGAAAGATGGAGCAAGAATCCGAATGTTAGCAGCAGTGAGTCATACGAGGATTATGCTAAAGAGAAGCAAAAGGCTTTGAAAGAAGCAAAAGAAAATTTATAACTAAATGGGGAAAGAGAGACTGACTGACAGGTGGTTTGATATTAATCAGAAGGCTAGAGACCACCCCATACAGAATAAGCTTGAAAATGATTTTTCGATATGCCGGTACAGAAACTTTATTATTGCAGCCGGAAGACGTTCATTTAAAACAGAAAGATTTGCGAAGAGATTGCTGATAAACCAGTGCATTGATGACAATAACGCAGGCAGGATATACTTCGCGGGAGCGCCGACCCGCCAGCAATCAAAAGAAATATTCTGGGAAGACTTAAAGAAATTAGCATTGCCAAAATATGTAAGGAAGATCAGAGAAGTGGATCTGAGAATATCGTTCGATAACGGTTCATCAATAAAAGTAATAGGATTAAAGGAGTTTAAGAGAGTACAGGGCCAATTAATGCACGGGATAGTCATTACGGAGTACCAGGATTGCGACCCGGGGGTTTACAACGAGTCAATTGAACCGATGATAAATGATACGCGGGGATGGTGCATCAAGGAAGGAAGGCCGTTTGGGAAGAACCATTTCTTTGATGACTTCTTAAAAGGAAAACAGGGACAAAAAGGATGGCAATCATATCACTGGACAAGCGAGGATATCCTTTCAAAAGAACAGATAGAAGAAGCAAAGGCGAACCTTGCCAAACCTGATTATGAACGCGAATACAAGGCTTCATTTGAAACAGCAAGCCAAAGGCCGTATTACGGATACACCGAACGAAACAATAAAAGAACTACCATTCTGCCGGAGCTTCCATTTATCGTCGCATGTGATTTCAACGCGCAGGATAAGCCTATGAGCTGGGTAGTAGGCCAAAAACACAAACATGGCAATTCAGAAATAACATACTGGCACAGGTCGCTTTCATACCAGTTCACAAATACTATAACAATGTGCTCTTTACTGGATGAAGATTATTTCAGGACACTTGCCGGAGGCTACCCAAAGAAGATAATATTTTACGGTGATTATTCCGGCAGGAAACATACATCAAACTCAAGCTTTAGTGACTGGGAAATCATTGAGAATTATTTCAGCAATAAAACAGAAATTGAATTCAGAAAAAAACCGTGCATGAGTATACGTGATTCCATTGCCGCAACAAACGCACAATTATGCAATTCAAAAGGTGAAGTGAAACAGTATGTTGACCCGTTGAACTGTAAGGAGCTTATTAAGGACTGGGAATACTGTGCATGGAAGGAAAACGGCAGAGAGCTTGATGATAGAGATCCCTTAAGGACGCATTCATGCCGGGCAGTTGATTATTACAACGATTATGAATACCCGATACGCGGAAAACCTGTAACAGGCTCACTGAGGATAATTTAACAAATAACAAAAAAAACAAATAGAATATGCTCTTAACCGGAAATATATACGAAGAACTAAATAAAGCTTTCAGCCTGGCATTAAGGAAAAGCGAATCAAACAGGCTTAATATACACACTGAATTGGCCGCTTTCTATAACAACGATTACGAATCAATTTGCGGATACCTGAGGGAAGCAACCATCAACAATCCATATTCCGAGGAAACACTAAAAGACCTGCGCTTCAGGCACGTTAATGTGATAAAGAAAATTATCCGCCGCATAACCAGCGGGATATTTACCAAGGACCCTTGTATTGAGTTAAATGATTCTGAAGATAGAGATGCCAAAACCTTATCACAAATATTAACTGACTCCCGTTTTGTTCAGAAGGTTAAGGAAGCATTCCAAAAGGCAATATATTTTAATACTGTTGAAGCCAACATTGTTTGGGATAGTGAAAAAGGGAAAATTAGGATTGACATCATTACCCCTGATAATTTTGTGGTAGAAACTGCGGGTGATTACCTGGATAAAACAAAGATCGCAGTAAGAAAGGCAGATAATACGGGTGAAATATACTGGTCATACTGGAGCAATACCGAGCATTACCTGGTAAAAAACGGTGATAAAACCGCCCCTGAGAATAATCCTGAAATGGTAAATCCATATTACAACAGCGGAAATAATGAAGATTCACTCCCCTTTGCGGTATTAAGGATTGATGAAGGCGAAGATTACTTTGGGGAGCCAAACTGGAATATTTTTCTTCACCAGAAAAACCTTGATATAAGGTTAACCGACCTGAATGAAACAGAGCTGAAAACCCTGCACCAGTTATACCTTGGGATAAACACAAATTTTTCAAATGATGAAACTTTCAGGGCAGGTGATTTTAAGCAGATCAATAATGTAAAGGAGGATGATAAAGAACCTAAGATAGAAAGTGTAATTGCAAATGTTGATTATACTTCAGTAAGGGAAAATATCGACTGGCATAACAGGCTTGTGTTAAATAGTGAAGGGCTTAACGGGAATTCAGCAAGCATGGATCTAAAAGCTGAATCAGGCGCGGCAAAAATGATTGATGAGCTTGAGCTGCTTGAAAAACGCGAGGAGTATAAAATAATACTCTATCACTTCATGGTAAACCTGCTGGGAGTTATAAGAATGGTATGGAATTATTACAACCCGCAATGTATCCTCAATAATAACTCAGAATTTGAAGTACGGTTCACCGAAGCAAAGCTGTTTGAAAGCATTGATGATAAAAAGAAACGGTATGATATGGCTATTGAATTCGGCTACAAAGATGAAATTGATATTACATCAGAAGAGCTTGAAGTGAGTGAAGCAGAAGCGATTGAGATAATAAAGGTAAGAAAAGAAAGAAAGAA
>JBDTNV010000075.1:0-13679 GCA_039933555.1 Ignavibacteria bacterium | reverse complement strand
TGAAAAATTCAAAACTTTATATAATTATATTAAGCATAATATTATCAAATTTATGTTTTGCCCAAAGTGGATGGTTTTGGCAAAATCCGTTACCTCAAGGTAATAATCTTAATGGTTTATCATTTAATAATTCCAATACCGGTACACTTGTAGGTGAAGATGGTACTATACTGCATACAACGAACAGTGGAATCAATTGGCTTTTTCAGATAAGTGGAACCATATATCCTTTAGAGAGTGTTTCATTCAGCGATGCTGATAACGGTACCGCAGCTGGATTACTTGGAACGATAGTGCGTACAACTAATGCTGGATTGAATTGGATTTTGCAGACAAGCGGTACAATAAGAAATTTATGGGCTGTTAGTTTCACAGATGCAAATAATGGAACAGCAGTTGGTGATAATGGCACAATTATTCATACTACAAACGGGGGACTAAATTGGACTAATCAAGCAAGTGGCATCCCTTCAGGTTATAGATTGACCGGGGTTGATTTTGTTAATGCTAATACAGGAACAGCGGTTGGATGGTCAGGTTATATATTACGTACTACAAATGGTGGCACAAACTGGATCCAACAGACAAGTGGAGTTGGCGTATTTTTGAGTGGGGTTAGCTTTATAAATTCCAATACTGGATTTGTTGTAGGAGATAACGGAGTATTTCTCAAAACTACAAATGGCGGTATCAACTGGATATTAAATTTTGTGATTACAAATCCATGGCTTAATTGTGTTTCATTTTCTGATGTTAATACAGGAATTGCTGGATCAACCAGTTCACTCTACCTAACAACAAATGGAGGAATAAATTGGACAAAACAACTAAATTATGAAACAAACATCGGGGGAGTTGATTGTACAGATTCTATTCATTTTAATGCAGTAGGATCATTTGCCAGAATATTGCATTCGGCAAATTCCGGAAATAACTGGATCCTTCAGAATTCAGAGTTTACAATGGAATCTTTACAATGTGTTTCATTCATCGATTCATATAATGGCATTACTGTAAGCGAGTATGGTAAGATATTTCGAACTTCGAATGGTGGTTTCAACTGGAATTTACTGGATAGCAGTTTAATCAGTGGCCTAAATAGTATTTCTTTAATTGACATACAAAATGCTATTGCAGTTGGATCGTCAGGAAAAATTTACAGGACAACAAATGGAGGTATAAATTGGAGTATACAGGTTAGCGGAACCACAGATACTTTAAGAGGAATAAATTTTTCCGATATAAACCATGGTACAGTTGTAGGGTCAAAAGGAAAAATTATTCAAACAACAAACGGAGGGGCCAATTGGATTAATCAAACAAGCGGTACACTTAATATCCTTTATTCCATTTCATATTCTGATTCTATTCACGGCACAATAGTAGGAGTTAACGGCACTATCCTAAGAACAACTAATGGCGGCGCTAATTGGAATTTTCAATCTAGTGGTACAACTCAAACTCTTTATAGTATAATCTTCACTGATGTTAATACAGGCACTGCTGTAGGAGGTTCCGGCATAATAATAAGAACAACAAATGGCGGATCAAATTGGAATTTGCAGCAAAGCGGTACAACATTACGACTAAAGAGTGTGTGTTTTGTAAATAATAATAATGGTACAGCAGTGGGTGATTATGGCGCAATTCTTCGTACTTCAAATGGAGGAAATAATTGGAAAATAATACCTGGTGTTACAGAGCTCAATTTACTTGGAGTCACCTTTACAGATACCAGTACTGGAAGTATCGTTGGTAGTTTTGGCACAATGTTAAGAACAACTAATGGAGGTGGTATTACTGGTATTAATCAGATAACAAATGAATTGCCGGTGCAATATTCTCTTTCACAAAACTACCCTAACCCGTTTAACCCGCAAACTAAAATAAAGTTTGAAGTGCCGGCAAATGTGAAAGGTCAAACGTCAAACGTGAAACTGATTATTTATGATCTGCTGGGGAGGGAAGTTGCCACACTGGTAAATGAAGAGCTTAAGCCCGGCACTTATGAGGCTGACTGGGACGGCTCGAGTTATTCAAGCGGTGTGTATTTTTATAAGATAATTTCTGGTGATTTTGCAGAAACAAAGAAAATGGTTTTGATAGAATAGCAAGTTGAGGTCAGAGAGTAACCCTGACTGAAATCCCGCTTTGCGGGAAGGAGTATATTTTTATAAGATAATTACCAAAGGTTTTGTAGAAAAAAAATGATTTTGATGAAGTAAAAATGTAAAACAAATGAAAATATTTATTTATCATGTTTTTATGATACTTTCAATTTCATATAATATTTATGCTCAATGTGGATGGGTTTGTACATATCCATATCCAACAACAAATGATTTGTACTCAATTGCTTATGTAAATTCTAATACAGCTATCGCTGTTGGCAGACTAGGTACAATATTATTAACTACCAATAGTGGGGTGCATTGGACAAGCAAATTATTTTGTTCTCGAGATACAATAAATCAAATTCAATTCACAGATCAAAATACCGGATATGCTGGAGGTACTGAAAGCTCAATACCTAGAAGAGGGATAATATATAAAACAACAGACCAAGGCAATAGTTGGAATAGAATAATTGCTGCGGAAAATTTTGATATTAAATGTATTTTTTTCCTGAATTCTAATACAGGTTTTGTTGGTGGTGCAGGAATAAATACAAATATGTTAAGAACGACTAATGGAGGATTTAGCTGGGAGACAATTCCAAATTATGTGAATCTTAAATTAGTGTCAATATATTTTAGTAATAATTCTACAGGATATATTTCTGGTTCATTAGGTGATTCATCAAAAATTTATAAAACAACAAATACAGGCAGTAACTGGTTATTATTACAATCACTTTCTAATACTAAATTTTATACAATGAAATTCTTAAATGAAACAACAGGAATGGTTTCAGGTATGACAGGATTTAATAATCCATTTTTGTTGAAAACAACAAATAGCGGGGTAAATTGGGTCTATATATATCCTCAAAATCACATATATTCTTTGTTTTTTACAAATATTAATACTGGATATGCATGCGGTTATCACTTTATTACAAAAACAACAAATAGTGGCCTCAACTGGACGAGTATTAATAATTCTAATATTCTAAATTCTATTCATTTTTATGATAATAACAATGGGTTTGCGGTTGGTTATGATGGTTCAATTTTAAAAACAACAAACGAAGGTCAAAACTGGACACAAATTTCACAAGTTCAAAGTTCAGAATATACATATAGAATTCAATTTGTTAATCACAATACTGGATTTGCAATAAATGGGAAAGCTATTCTAAAATCAACAGATAAAGGCAGTGATTGGCAAATAATATATGAAATTAACTATCCATATTTAAACGATATATTTGCATTAAATTCTGATACGATTTTTGCATGTGGAGGAAGTGAATCCAGTAATATTTTTTTAAAAACTACTAATGGCGGTACAAACTGGATTAATGTAAATATTAATACATTTCAAGATATAAAGTCAACAGCTTTTTTAAATTCTCACACTGGTTTTTGCAGCTCAAACTATAATGGAAATGCATTAATTTTAAAAACAACGGATGGTGGTTTAAATTGGTCAAGGCAAGCCGTAAATTTTTCTGCATGGGGAAGTGGAAATATAGTTATAGTGGATTCAAACATAACTTATATCAATTCCTGGAGCCAGATTCTGAAAACAACAAATGGAGGGGTAAGTTGGTTTAATATAAGTCATCCTGGATTCGGTATTCGTAATATTTATTTTTTTAATAACAATACTGGTTTTGCAGTTGGTTATAATTATAGTATTTATAAAACTACTAATGGGGGTTCAACATGGTCAATAAGATCAATTAACCAAGGTTATTACTTTAATTCAGTACATTTTATTAATATTAATTTAGGATATGCCGTGGGAGACTTTGGAAGAATAATGAAAACATATGACTCGGGTGAAAATTGGTTTGATATAAGTTCTCCTACTGACAAAATTATTAATTCGGTATTCGCTGTAGATACTAATAATTTGAATATTGGTGGCGGTTTTTCAGCTTATATATACAAATCAACAGATGGCGGTTTTCCAATTGGGATAAATTTCATTAATGGAAATAATATATACAAATTTTCTCTTTCCCAAAACTATCCAAACCCCTTCAACCCGCAAACAAAAATTAAGTTTGCAGTGCCAAAAGCATCATTCACAAAGCTTGTAGTTTATGATCTGCTCGGGCGAGAAGTTGCAACACTTGTAAATGAAGAGCTTAAACCCGGCACGTATGAGGCTGACTGGGACGGCTCGAATTTCTCAAGCGGTGTGTATTTTTATAAGATAATAGCAGGGGACTTTGTAGAAACAAAGAAAATGGTTTTGATGAAGTAAAAGTTTCTTGTTCTTTTGTCTTGATACAAAAGAACCAAAAAATCAAGGCTTCTGAAAATTGTCTAAAATTTTCTCGCCTTACAGGAAAATAACTCATCCCGATTTCATCGGGACTCAAACAGATTTTCCTGTGTTTATTCTGCTCGATAATTTTTTAACGCCAATTTTCAAATGCCGTTTTTTTTGATAGCGTAATAAAGGCTCTGGTTACTTGTAAAATCTCCGTATCTTTGTGACTCCGTTGTTAATTCTTAAATCCCGGTTCAAATATTCTTTTTATTCCAATTGATTTGCCGGTCTGTGTATCAATATTAACTACAACTGCGCTTATTTTTACATCATCAGTTGCGACATCGGTTTTGTGTGGTGTCTGGTAGTAGAATCTTGCAATTGAAGCATCCTTATTGCCGCCAATTACGCCCTCAAATGCACCTGTCATGCCAACATCGGTTATGAATGCCGTACCGTTTGGCAGAATGCGTTCATCCGCTGTCTGCACGTGAGTGTGTGTGCCAACAACTGTACTTACCTTGCCATCCATATACCACCCAAAAGCAATTTTCTCAGCGGTAGCTTCACCATGAAAATCAACAAAAATTAAATTGGTATCCTTCTTAACCCGCTCAACAATCTTATTTACTGTTCTAAATGGACAGTTAAGTGTTGATAAATAAACCCTGCCCATAACATTAATTACACACAGGTTAAAGAGGCCGCCCTCAATTGAAACCGGATACAGCTGGTAGCCTCTGCCGTAGACATCATCATGATGATTAGCGGGTCTAAGCATTCTTGCATCTTCTTTGAGTATATTAACCGATTGCAGCTTGCTGAAAGTATGGTTGCCGCCTGTCATACACTGAATACCGGCATCATACGCGCGCTTTACATCCTTATCCAGGAAGCCTTTGCCTCCTGAGAGGTTCTCGCCGTTTGCAATTACAAAATGTATGCTGTTTTTTTCAACAACCTTTTTCAGATTTTCTTCAACATACTTCAGACCGGGCTCGCCTATTATATCGCCTATGAATAATATATTTAAGTTCATTTTTTGTCATTCCCGCGAAGGCGGGAATCTATATTTAAAATTAATTTATTAAATCGTGTTGCATTGTAAGATGATAAAAAATGGATCCTTCGCTTTCGCTCAGGATTGAAGATTAATAGCTCTCTGACCTGTCCGGAAACTTCTTATCTTTTACGTCTTTTATATAATTCTTAAATGACTTTTTTGATTGCTCGGCAATGTTAAGATATTTCCTTACAAAGCGGGGATGGAACATCTCCGTCATGCCCAGCATATCATGAGTAACAAGTATTTGCCCGTCACAGTTAACACCTGCTCCAATGCCAATAGTCGGGATCTTAACTGATGCTGTAACTTTCTTTGCGAGTATTGCCGGAATTTTCTCCAGCACAACAGCAAAGCATCCTGCCTGTTCAAGTATCTTTGCGTCTTTTTGTATCTGGCGCGCTTCTTTAGGGTCAGTACCCCGCGTTACGTAAGTACCGAATATATTTATTGATTGCGGTGTTAAGCCTAAATGTCCCATAACAGGGATACCGATTTTCACAAGATGTTTAACAACTTCAGCAATACGCTCGCCGCCTTCAAGCTTCACAGCATCCGCGCCGGTTTCCTTCATAACTCTGCCGCAGTTGCGCACAGATTCTTCAAGGTCAACATGGTAGCTCATAAACGGAAGGTCAACAACAAGCAGTGCTGTCTTAACAGCTTTCTTAACAATTTTAGCATGGTATATCATTTCATCAAGTGTTACAGTAAGCGTTGTAGCATTGCCCTGTATTACATTCCCTAAGGAATCGCCTACCAGAATAAAATCAATGCCTGCTTCATCAAGATATTTAGCTGTCAGGTAATCGTATGCGGTCAGCGCGCTTATTTTTACACCACGCTGTTTCATAGTTACCAGCGTTTTAGTAGTTATTTTTTTCCGCTCTTTTGGCAATGAAGCTTTATTTTCGTGTGTATCTTTATCTGTCATTTTATGTGAATAATTTATTCATTGTGAAACAGCCAATTCATTGCAAACCCTTTAATTCATTGTATACCCTTTAATTCATTGTGTACGGGGTTTTCATCCTTGGTTCAACAAACTCTGCGACCCTGTTAATGCTTTTGAAGTCGAGCCCGAAAGTATCACGGAATCCGTTAAACACCGCTGAGGCAACATCGGCATAATCTACTTTTCTGCCTGTTATATGGTTAATGCACTCGGTTTTTTCATCTATTTCCTTCATCATTTTTATGCGTCCCTCACCGGTTATATTGAGGTAGTTAATAATGTTTTTATGATGAGAACCTATAAGTATTGAGCCGTGCTGAAGTACTATATCGCCGAATTTTCTCTGCGCGCTGCCAACAAGCTTTTTGTCTTTGTAATTAATTTCATTCTTAACCGCGCTGTTAAAACACAGGTTATACATTCCCGTACGGATAAGTTTAAGCAGGTCAGGGTTATCTTTTGTAAATGAAAGCAATGCAAGCTTCGGATCAAGTGTCTTTAAACCGCTCAGTATTGCAAATGAAATATCTTTATGAAGCTCGCGTATCTGTTTATGAGAGCGGAAAATAACCGAGTAAGTAAGCTCCTCGGAATGAAGTACAGCCCTTCCGCCGGTTGGGCGGGTTACGATATCAATACCTTCGGCATGGCATTTTTTGCTGTCAATATTTATTTCAGCGGCAAGCCTGTTCTGGTTATACCCAAGAGAAATTGCATAGGGCTTCCAGCGGTAGAATCTTAAAAAAGCAGTATCTTCTTCTCTGCATCTTTCAACCAGCCGCATATCAAGATCCATATTAAACACACCTGACCTGTAACCGGTATCGGTGAACTCCCACTTTTTATTTTCAGCAAGCGGGGCTGCAGCAGGGTTTTGGTTTGCTGAATTATTTTCTGATGATCCCGCGTTCACTTTGTTCAATAAAAGAAATAATGTTTTTTACTTCATCAGTTAACGGAACAGAATCCTTAACTGCTTTAATCGCGTCACTGATATTATACTCAGGCCCGTAAATAAGGTTGTATGCATTTTTGATATTGCGCAACTGTTCATCTGTAAACCCGCGGCGCTTTAAGCCAACAACATTTAAGCCTTTATATCCCAGCGGGCCGCCACCTGCGAGTATGTATGGCGGGACATCCATTGTAACTCTCGCGCTGAATGCAATGAATGAATGCGCGCCGATATGAACAAACTGGTGTATACCAACCATACCGCCGATAATTGCCCAGTCATCAATGACAACGTGGCCGCCCATATTGATAGCATTGGAGAGTATTACATTATTACCAATAATTGAATCATGGGGAATATGCACATAAGACATAACATAGCAATTACTGCCAACCACTGTTTTATTGCGCGCTTTAGTTCCGCGGCTTATAGTTGCAAATTCACGCACAACTGTGTTTTCTCCTATTTCAACGGATGTTACCTCACCTGTGAATTTTAAGTCCTGCGGCTCACCGCCTAATATGGCAGAGTGAAATACCCTTACGCCTTTGGCAAGCGTTGTGCCTGAATGTATCAGCGCGCTTGAGTGTATTTCGGAATTATCGCCTACTGTAACGTTATCTTCAATAATACTGAACGGGCCTACAGAAACATTGGCGCCAATAACTGCTCCGGGTGAAATAACAGCTTTATCGCTTATCAAACTCATATGTTAATACAGGGCTGCTTTAGATTAATAAAATAATGATGTATAAATTATTTTTTCGGTACGGACTTCAAATCAGCCCAGGGTTTTATCTATTATAACGTTATCGTTTTCAATTGAAGTTTTGGTGATCATTTCTCCTATTAATCCAATAGAGAAGAATTGAACGCCGACAATCGCCATCAGGATTCCGACAAAGAAAAGCGGCCTTCCGCTGATCGGCGTTGACTCAAAGAATTTCAGTATAGTAAGGTATAGTAAAACTCCGGTACCCGCCATAAAACTTAATACACCCAAAAATCCGAATAGGTGCAATGGACGTTTAATGTACTTTGTTGTGAATAGTACCGTAATAAGATCAAACAGCCCGTTAAAGAACCTTGATATGCCGTATTTTGTTTTGCCGTATTTGCGTTCATGATGTGTAACTACCATTTCAGTTACTTTAAAGCCTGAAAGATGTGCAAGCGCGGGAATATAACGGTGCATTTCGCCGTAAACTTTTACATTCTTAACAACATCCCTTACGTATGCCTTTAAGCCGCAATTGTAATCATGCAGTCTTAAGCCAACCATCATGCTGGTCACTTTGTTAAAGAGCTTTGAAGTATGTTTCTTTATGAACGGGTCATGGCGTACTTTCTTCCAGCCGGAAACGAGGTCAAAACCCTCGTTAAGCTTTGATATCATTGCCGGAATTTCATCCGGGTCATCCTGCAGGTCCGCATCCATTGTGATTACATAATCACCTTTTGCAGCTTTAAAGCCTTCCTGCAGCGCGGCTGATTTGCCGTAATTGCGTTTGAACTTCAAGCATTTAAATCGGCTATTCACTTTGTGAATTTCCTGGAGCTTGGCGTATGAACCGTCACTGGAGCCGTCATCAATAAAGAGAATTTCCCAAGTGCACTTTAAGTTATCCAATACTTTTTTAAGCGCAACTGAAAGCTCAACAAGAGAATCTTCTTCATTATAAAGAGGTACAACAACGGAAACAAATTTATTGGAAATATTTAACTGATGTGACTGGCCGGATTGCCTGTTATCACGGGGTGAGAAACGCCTCTGGTTAGAGTTCTTCCTGTAGTACTTTTTATTTTGCGGTCTTTGTTCCTGCGTTGATTCTTTCTTTTGCGGGATACCGGTCTGCTGGCCTGAGGTTTGCTGTCCTGAAGACTGCTGGTTAACCTGCTGCTGCTGGTTAGATATCTGCTGGTTTGTTTTTTCCTGTCCGCTATCGCTCAATTTAGAGTCTGGAGTTTCTTTATTTTCGTTTAACCGGTTTTTTTTAGGATACTTTTGGTACCTGCTTTTTCCGTTCTTACGCTTTAATATTGAATCTTTTTGAATATCTGAGGGATTTGTTCCGTTTACTGCATTACCATTTTTTTCGATCTTTGGTTCATTTACAATTGTGCCGTTTACTGCTTCGGAGGGAACTTGTACTTTACTGATCGCCGTTTTCACGGTTTTCTCTGAATCTTCCAAAAAAGCCTTTCAAATTTATGATTTTGATAAAAATATCATACAAAATTAACCATTAATGTTTGCAAAAACAATTGTAAATGGAAAATATGGCAAAATTAAGCCTTTTCCAATGATTTTATTATAATTAGAAGAAATAACCAACTTTCAAAAATCGAAAGTCAGGCAAATTTCACTAATTTACACGAATTTTCTAATGAAATGATATGATTTTTAAATTGCTTAGAAGTGATTTGATTTAAAAAGAAAAGCCTTATTGTAGTTATTTTAAAGGATATGAAAATAAAGCACTTTTTATAAATAAAAAAGCCGCCTGGTAATTTGGGTTACTTGAGGCGGCAAAACGCGGTTATTGGTGAGTTTGAAGAATTGCGTAAAACTTTTGTTTCTAGTATTATAATATTTTTTATACTTTCTGAGTCGCGGAATTGTTCCGGAAATTACTATTAACTTAAGTGCGGTTTATCTATAGAAAGCGCGTGTTTCGGAGGAGCGCTTCTGATGAAAACTCTTAAGTTTACCTACTGTAAAACGGTCTTGTAACCATTGCATAATCTCCTTTTTAAATTAGTTTAACTTTTAACAAACAAAGTATTATAGTATCATCGAATGCTGCTCAATAATTTAACCTGTACAAACATAAGCCATAATATGTAATACGGTTTGTATGAAATGTAAATAGATGTAAAGAGGGATCAATGTGAAACGTCAGACGTGAAATGTGAAACGTCAAACGTGAAACTAAAAAGCAGTAAATGGTAGGAATATCATTATGATAGTTTTTCCCAATTTAAGGGAGGGTGAGGTCTTACATTGCGGGTACTTTGAATTATTGGTATTTTTGTAGCTTAATTGGAATTCTTAAAAGAAATACTTCACCAAATATATGATGTTAAATCGCTGGTTATGTGGGCGGGTTACATCGGGCTTGTTGCCATAGTTTTTGCAGAAACAGGGCTATTAATCGGCTTTTTCCTGCCGGGTGACTCATTATTGGTTACAGCCGGCTTGTTTGCCGCAACAGGTGAGCTCAATATATTTTACCTCAATTTACTCCTTATTCCGGCCGCAATTTTAGGTAATATGGCAGGTTATTACATTGGCAGAAAGGCGGGGCCGCGGTTATTTAACCGTGAGCAATCATTGCTCTTCCGGAAAGATTATATCATAAAGACCAAGTTGTTTTACGAAAAGCACGGCGCATCCACAATGATAATCACACGTTTTATGCCCATACTGAGAACTTTCGCGCCGGTAGTTGCAGGCATAGGCGGTATGGATTACGGAAAGTTCATGCTGTATAATATTATTGGCGCAGTTGCATGGATACTCAGTATGACACTCACCGGTTATTACCTCGCAAGGCTTATCCCCGGAGTTGATCAGCATATTGAAAAAGTAATTATTGCAGTTGTGTTCCTTTCACTCCTCCCTGGTATCATAAAATATCTAAGTCATAAGTTCGGTAAGAAGAAAAATACAGAGACAACAAAAAGCTGATATTATTTTTTAGATCCATTTATTGTTTCAAAATTCGTTTAATAACCAATTATGTTCTTTTTGTCTTGACCTCCCGCATCAAGTGCGGGACAGGCGCCAAGAACCAAAAAGGTTTTTCTTGTCACGCTTGTTCGAATAATTTCTTAACGCCAATTTTTAAAATGCCGGTTTATATAGACAAAATATGGAACAATTTTCAATTAATAGGGCATTTGAGTTTCCTTAATTCGATTTGATAGTTGTATAGTCGCATTCTGTTCTATTTTTCCCTCATTTTGGAATGAATATTTATATTGATAAAACCCTTTAAAACTGGTAAATTTACTGAATTATTACAAAAAATTTCATATTATGCCTACATTTCTTCTAGACGGAAAAGAACTGGAATATAAACCGGGACAGACAATTATAGAGGCAGCTAAAGCTGCAGGAATTGATATACCGCATTTTTGCTGGCACCCTTCATTAAGCGTTGCGGGAAATTGCCGCATATGTCTGGTAGAAGTTGAAAAAGCTCCGAAAGGAATGATAGCCTGCGCTACACAGATAATGGATGGAATGGTTGTACACTCAAATTCACCAAAGGCCATTCACATGCGCAATGCAGTTATGGAATTTTTGCTTATCAACCACCCGCTTGATTGTCCAATATGTGATGAAGCAGGAGAGTGCAAGCTTCAGGATTATGCATATAAATTCAGCATAGGCAAATCAAGGTTTGATGAAGAAAAAAATCACAAGGATAAAAGAGTTGAGCTTGGCCCGAACGTTATGTTTGACCAGGAGCGCTGCATAAGCTGCTCGAGATGCATTAGATATTGCGAAGAAGTTGTAGGTGATCCGCAGTTAACATTTGTAAGCCGCGGCGAGCATGTTACCATAGAAACTTTTCCGGGGAAGCAGCTTGATAATCCGTACGCTATGAATGTAATTGAGCTGTGCCCGGTTGGCGCGCTCACATCCCGTGATTTCCGTTTCCACGCAAGGGTTTGGGATATGTCACATACCGATAGCGTTTGTACCGGCTGCGCAAGGGGATGCAATATGGATATATGGGTAAGGGATAACGATATATTAAGGCTCACACCGCGCGAAAATATGGATGTAAACCAATACTGGATGTGCGACTACGGCAGGCTAAATACTTTTAAGTTCGTAAATGATGAAGCAACACGCGTTACAATGCCGATGATGAGGGAAGAAGGTTCCGTGCAGGAAGGCAATGAGTTGAAAGGAGCAGACTGGGATGACGCAATTGCAAGGGTAATCTCTGAGATCAAGAATTACAAAGCAGAGGAAATTGCTTTTATTGCTTCGCCATACTCGACACTGGAAGATAATTTTGTGCTGCGGAGATTTGCAAAGGAAATTGTTGGTACTGATAATATTGCTTATATACCGCATGTTGAAGGCACGGATGATAAGTTATTGTTAAGAGCGGATAAAACTCCAAACGCAAACGGATTAAAGTTACTTGGGATAGATCCGATAGATATAAAGTTTATAGATAAGATTGTTAATAAACAGATAAAGATGGTTTACATTATGAACGATAGCCTGGGAAGGCTTGAAAGAACGGAAGAAATATCAAAAGCGATAGAAATTGCGGTACTTCATATAAGTAATTTTTACGAGCAGAGCCATAAGGCAACTGTAGTTCTCCCGGCATCTACATATGCTGAGGTAAACGGTACATTTGTTAATTTCCAGAACAGGCTGCAGCGCATAAAGCCCGCAGTTGCGACACTGGAGCAGGAAAGGCTGCCCGGTGATTTTGCGGTGAGCAGGCTTGATAAATTCGGAGCACATAATGACAGGTGGACAAAAGGCACAAGATTCAACGCACGCCCGATATGGAAAGTAATTTCACAGATGGCTAAAGTACTGGGTAATGATTTTGGTTATGTTAATACTGAAGAAGTGTTTGATGATATGGCATCAAAGGTACCTGAGCTTTCAGGAATGAGTTATGAAATAATTGGTTCACACGGCGCGCTTGTTGGCCAAGCTGAAGAAGTTACGGCATAATATTTCACGCAAAGGCGCTAAGGCGCAAAGCTTAATCGATCAAAAGCTTTTGAAGGGTTCAGAATTGAACCCTTCTTAATTTAAACTATAAGTGATAAAACTTCAAAAGTCTTAAAGACTTTCGAAGTTAGAATCTCATCAAAACATTGGATATAAAACAATACGTAGCGGATAAATTAAAGAATGTATTGAACTCTCTTGGGGTTCAGGAAACTAATATTATTCTTGAAAGACCCAAAGATAATACACATGGCGATATTTCGACCAACGCGGCGATGATGTACGGCAAGAAGCTGGGAAAGAATCCAAAGGAATTTGCGGAGAATATTATTGCATCACTTAATATACCCGATGAGTATATAATCAAAGCAAGTGTTGCGGGTCCAGGGTTTATAAATCTGTTTATTGCTGATAAATATTATTCAACAAAGCTTCAGGATATAATAGAGCTAAAGGGTAACTTCGGCAGGATGAATGATAATGCCGGCAAGACAGCAGATATTGAATGGGTTAGCGCAAATCCCACGGGTGAACTGCATACCGGGCATGGCAGAGGTACCGCTTTAGGTAAAGCAATAGCCAATTTGCTTGAATGGACAGG
>JBDTNV010000074.1:0-13701 GCA_039933555.1 Ignavibacteria bacterium | reverse complement strand
TGCAGCGATATACTATCAGTCCTTATACCGATCGAATCTGATCTTGATATTATTCAAGGATCAATGCCATCGGCAACAGTCGGGAATAGGTATTAATATAAATCAGAGTTATTCCGGTTCCGGCAAATATGCGCCATTATCTATTGTACTGAAGAAACTTTAAACCAAAAGTAGATCCAAAGATCAATTGTATAAATAAAAGAATTACGAAGAATGAATACTACAGCAAAACACAACGAGCGTATCGCGAAAATGAGCTTCGCTACAGTTTATCCATTATACATTGCTAAGGTAGAGAAAAAGGGAAGGACAAAAGACGAGCTGCACCAGGTCATTAAATGGCTAACAGGCCTTGATAATAAAAAACTGCAGGAGCTGATAAAGGAAAAAGTAACTTTTAAAGAATTCTTCAGGCTGGCAAAACTTAACCCTAATGCTAAGCTTATTACAGGGGACATCTGCGGTTATCGAGTTGAGGAGATCGAAGATCCTTTGACGCAGAAAGTCAGATACCTGGATAAGCTAGTTGATGAGCTTGCCAAAGGAAAGAAAATGGAGAAGATTTTACGTTGATATGATGAGCTGGATAATTATAAAGACGGTTCTAATTGGAATTGGTGCTACAATTACATTTGATCTTTGGGCACAGCTTCTAAAACTCCTCTTTAAGATAAGTCCTTCCAACATTTGTATCGTAGGGCGATGGCTGCTTTATATGCCACATGGAATTTTCAGGCATTCCAATATTATAAATACTCCGAAGAAAAGGGGAGAATGTTTGACCGGCTGGATAGCTCATTATATTATAGGGATAACACTTGCAATTATATTTGTTTTAATAGCGGGAACCGGCTGGATTTTGAATCCGGCAATCATACCGGCAATTGTTTATGGGATAGCCACTGTTACAGCACCGTTTTTCATTATGCAGCCCGCATTTGGGTTTGGATTTGCCGCATCAAAAACTCCGAATCCAGGTCAAGCAAGGCTTCGCAGCCTGCTGAATCACACAGCTTTTGGAATTGGACTCTATCTATTTGCATTATTGTTAAATTGCTTTTAAGTTAAATTGTCAATTCAACATTTTACTAACAAAAAGGGCGCTTTCGCGCCCTATTGATCATTGCTCATTACTAATTGCACATTTTTTTACACTATACCATAAGCAAGCATTGCATTGGCAACTTTTACAAAACCACCAATGTTTGCGCCTGTTAAGTAATCGCCTTTTTTACCGTAAGCTTCTGCGGTATCAAGACATGTTTTATGAATGCTCTTCATAATACCAAGAAGTTTAGCGTCAACTTCTTCACGGCTCCACATTAAGCGCATGCTGTTCTGGCTCATTTCAAGTCCTGATACAGCTACACCGCCTGCGTTAGCAGCTTTTGCCGGCCCGTATAAGAAACCGCTATCCTGGTAAATTTTAATAGCGTTTAAGTCACTTGGCATATTTGCGCCTTCAGATACACAGTAACATCCGGCATCAACTAAACCTTTTGCAAGGCTCTCATCAAGCTCGTTCTGTGTTGCGCATGGTAGTGCGATATCAACTTTCAGACCGTGCTCTTTAATTACCTGCCATACACTTAAACCTTCATAATATTTTACATTATGTTTATCAGCGTATTCTTTTATCCTTCCGCGGCGGTTGTTCTTAAGATCAAATAAGAAAGCAAGTTTATTTGCGTCAATACCTGACTCATCAACAATAGTACCGTTTGAATCTGATGCTGTGATAGGAATACCGCCTAAGTGGTTAACCTTTTCAATAGCATACTGTGATACGTTACCTGATCCGCTTACTGCAACGCGTTTACCTTTAAAATCTTTGCCATTGGCTGCAAGCATTTCTGCTGCAAAGTAAACTGTTCCGTAACCTGTAGCTTCGGGTCTTATCAAACTTCCGCCGTACTCAAGGCCTTTGCCTGTTAATACACCGGTATGCTCATTAACTATCTTTTTATAGTAACCGTATAAGTATCCAATTTCTCTTCCGCCTACGCCTATATCACCTGCCGGTACATCACGGTCGGGTCCGATATGACGGAAAAGCTCTCTCATGAATGCGTAACAGAATCTCATAACTTCGTCATCTGATTTTCCTTTTGGATCGAAATCACTTCCGCCTTTTCCGCCGCCCATTGGTAGTGTGGTCAAAGCGTTTTTGAAGATCTGTTCAAAACCAAGGAATTTTAATATACCGATATTTACAGATGGATGGAACCTTAAGCCGCCCTTGTATGGACCGATAGCGTTATTGAACTCTATCCTGAAACCGCGGTTAACCTGAACTTCGCCTGCGTCATCTACCCATGGTACACGGAATAAAATTGCTCTATCCGGCACAACTATTCTTTCATAAATTTTTGCTTTTACAAATTCGGGATGTTTTGCTACGGTTGGTTCAAGGGTTGTTAATACTTCTTCTACTGCCTGGTGAAATTCCGGCTGCGCAGTATCTTTAATTTTAACTTTTTCAATTACATCTTTTATTACTGAAGACGATTTAGCCATTGGAATGCTCCTTATTAGCGTTGTTTAGTTGATTGGTTCAGGGGATATATTTTTTTAATTTTCCCTGTTTACATATACAAAAATACCGTTTTTTACCAATTTTAAACAATGATATTAGTCATAAATCACAAACAATTGAGAATTGTTTTCTTTGTAAATATCAGAAATTGTGTTTAAATTGTTTAAACATAACTTTTAGAATACTTAATATTTAAGGAAATTCATGAAAATTAAGAAATTTACCTGTGTTAACTGCGGCGCCCCTAAAGTGAATGAGTATCGCTCGCCATATATTATGTGTGACTATTGCGGGTCATTTACCGATATTGATTTCACACTGGGAATGAATTTCTGGAATCAGTCCACAATGAAAAATATTGGTTATGCGTTCAATAAAATGGATTACATGAACCGCCTGCAGTATGCGCTTCAAAAAGGTGATAAGCAGGAATACTGGCGGCTGCAGCGCGGGTACTGGGATTATTATTACAGAACATATCCGCCATATCTGCCGCCCTCAATTGATGACGGATACAAGTATAGAGATTACCTTGATGTTTGCGCTGAATCAAGCACTGATTCTGCTTTTGAGCCGAAGTGGGGTGATATGGCAAGACAACAGCAGGCATTACAGCAATCATTGCAGTATTACCAGACAATGCAGGGAACAAAAGTACAGAGCGAGGGATTTTTTAAACTCGCTGAGTTTTTTATAGGTATGACCAAAGAAGGCTTTAAAGTTTTTTATGAAAATCCGAAATTTGCGGTTATGAATGATCTTTTGCCTGAGCAGGTTCATTTGAAAATGAAGCTTTCTATGTTCGTGCAGGCATGGCTGCCATACCTTACTGATGAAGACCAGGATAAATTCCTGAAGATGACGGGATTCAGTATGCAGTATGTAGAAATTGAACAGCCGGCAGGCAGAAAAGGGGAGTGTGAGCACTGCAAAGCGGAAATTTATATTCCCGAAGGTTCATTTAAAGTTCATTGTGAAAGCTGCCACAAAACAACCAAAGTTCAGCAAACATTCAAATGCATGTCCTGCGGCGCTGATAATAAAGTGCCTGAGTATCCCGCAAAGCCTATTGACTGCGAATTTTGTGGTGTTGAAAACAGGCTTATACAGAGATTATTCGGGTAAGCTAAAAATTAATCTATAAACAATATGAAAACATTCTTAATGCTATTGTTGTTCACCGGGACAGTTTTTTCACAGTGGCCGGGATTCTTTTATACTTTTTCGCTCAATGATGGCAGCGGCCTCGCAATTGATTCCGCAAGCAAGAACTTCGAAATGACAGCAATTAAAACGAATGCAAAAACAGATGTAATGCTCTCGATAAAAACATGCAGTGACCATGTAACGTGGAAATTTTATGAAGGCGGTTATAATATCGGTGATATCCAAAAGCTCAAAATCACAAAGCTTGATAACAATGAATCTATGACCATTGTCTTTCCATCATCACTATCCGGCGGCAAAGAAAAATTTTTCAGGAATCTGTATGCCGGTGTTATCAATTTTGCAAAAGGGACATATGAAATTAAGCTCCCCAATAGTGATAATGAGTGGGATGGCTTAAAAGAGAAGGATATTTGTCCGGTTTCGTATATGACTTCAACTTACTATGATATCAGTGAATTTCAGAACCAGAAATAACCCCTCTTCCCCGTTGTTGGTGTTATCACCAACAACTAAAAATATATGAAAATAAAGAAATTTACATGTATCGGCTGCGGGGCGCCTAAGGTGAATGAGTATAAATCACCTTACATTGTGTGTGATTATTGCGGCACGTTTACGGATATAGATTATACTCTTGGTCTTGAAACGTGGAATGAATCGCCGGAAAATACCGAAAAGTATGTAGCCAGGAAAACTGACATAATGGCTAAGATAAACACCGCCCTGAATAAAAATAACAGGAAATTGTACCGCGAGCTGCAGCATGAATTCTGGGATATGTATTACACAACTTATCCTGCATACCTCCCGCCAACCGTAGATACTAATGAAATATATACCGCGTATATTAATGTTTGCGCTGACTCTACAACTCAATACGGCTTTGAGCCCAAGTGGCAGGAGTACGGTGTTAAACAAAATGAATTATATTACGGGCTTGAGTATTATACATTGGATGGAGAATCAAAAGTTAACGGTGATGATTTCTTTAAGCTGGCAGAGTTTTTTATTGATATGACAAAGGAAGGAATAAAAGTATTTTACAGCGACCCTAAGTATACACTTATGAATGATGTTGTTCCGGAGAAAGTTCATTTAAAAATGAAGCTTTCTATGTTTGTGCAGGTTTGGCTGCCCTATTTAACTGATAGTGAACAGCAAAGACTGCTTGATATGACAGGATTCAATATGCAGTATGTAGAAATTGAAAAGCCCAAAGGCAGAGCGGGTGAGTGTGAGCATTGCAAAGCGGAAATCTATATTCCCGAAGGTTCATTCAAAGTATATTGTGAAAGCTGCCACAAAACCACTAAAGTTCTGCTAACATTCAAATGTATGTCATGCGGAGCTGATAATAAAGTGCCTGAATATCCCGCAAAACCTATTGACTGCGAATTTTGCGGCGTTGAAAACAGGCTGATACAGAGATTGTTTGGGTAGACCCAATCTTGAGGGAGTGCATGCACACCATAGGCGTGTAAACGAATCTACCCGTTGTTGGTGTTTAGTGAAGCGTCACCAACAACAAGTGAAATTTGTAAGTTTATCTTCCTTTTAAAATTAATTCTTTACTTCTCTCATCAAATTCATTAATATTCTTTTCAGAATACATTGAAATTATTAGCTCTCTTCCTTCTGTTTCTAAATGAAAATGGTGGGCTTTTGGATTACTTATCAAACCTTCCAGTCTGCCACTTAATTCAAGTGCTTCATCCATTGTTAAGAACAATTCAATGTCTGAAAAGACTTGATTTGTTCCTCTTTCTAAAATTCTCATTTTATTTTAATTAAATTTTACTAATATTTTCCCAAATAATTCCCCCTTTGTTGGTGTTTAGCGAAGCGTCACCAACTACAGAATAAAGTATGGATCCTTCGCTTCGCTCAGGATTAAAAAACCAAAATCTTCTCTTCTGTCATCTCGTTAATTGCATAGCGGATACCCTCACGGGTGTTGCCGGAATCTTTAACACCGCCGTAAGGCATTGCATCCATCCTGTAGGCTGAGGCTTCATTAATTATCACGCCGCCGGAATGAATATTGTTATATGCGTACATAATATCTGACATACTGTTTGTAAATACACCGGCCTGAAGTCCGAATTTTGAATTATTAACCCTGTTAACAGCATCAGTAAAATCAGAAAACTGTTCAATTGTGATTACGGGTGCAAATACTTCCGCACATTTTACGCTTGCGGTGTCTGGAGCGTTTTCAATTACTGTTGGCTCTATGACTGCATTGTTCCTGGTTCCGCCCGTTAAGATTACTGCCCCGGCTTGCTTTGCCTCGCTTATCCATTTCTCAGCTCTTTGAGCTTCTTCTTCATTTATCATTGGTCCGGTTATTGTATCAGCATCATATGGATCACCAAATTTGATTTTCTTTGCTGCATCAATTAATTTAGCCCTGAATTCCTCATATATTTTTGTATGAATAAATACCCGCTGAACTGATATACAGCTTTGACCCGCTTGTGAGAATCCGCCTATTGTAATTTTGCTTACCGCTGAATCTATATCAGCATCATTATTTACAATTACACCTGCATTTCCGCCCAGCTCAAGCGATACTTTCTGCCTCTCAGATTTCTTCTTAATTCCCCAGCCAACATCACCGGAGCCGGTGAAACTTATCAGCTTTATTGCAGGGTCAGCAATATGTTTATCCATATTACTTCCGGATATTGGCAAAATGTTTAAGGGGATTGATGTTATTCCTAGCTCATTGCACGCATCAAATACAATTTTACCCAGCGCAATTGCGGTTAACATTGAGCTTGATGAAGGCTTTATCATAATCACATTTCCGGATGCAAGTGCAGGTGATATTTTATGCGCGGCAAGGTTTATCGGGAAGTTCCACGGTGTGATACCTAGTATTAATCCAACAGGGAATCTTCTGACAATTCCCGTTTTATTCTCTGAACCCGAAAGTAAATCTAATGGCAGTACTTCGCCGTAAATACGTGAGCATTCTTCGGCTCCCAGCCTGAATGTAAAAATGGCACGGTCAACTTCGAGGAGTGAAAATTTGATCGGCTTACCTGTTTCGTCGGTAATGAGTTTTGCAAGTTCATTTTTCTTTGCTTTTACGGAATCAGATATCGCGTAAAGCAATTCCTGTCTTTTATAAACAGGCAGCTTGTTGTATTCTTCAAATGATTTTGTAAGATATTCTTTTGAGGTGTTAAATTCCTTTTCACCGGCAATGTATGCCTCGGCAACTTTTTTATTGGTGTAAGGATTTACAACAGGTTTCACTTCACTTGTGGCTATGAATTCATTGCCAATTAATATTTTTTCCGGCATTGCGTTATTTTTATTATGTAAATTTAAGGAAATATTGAGAGGGTTAAAAGATATTTATTTATTAACTTCTCGTGCCATGAATTGTAACCCGAAACGCTGTTTCGGGCAGTCGAATCAGTGATTCGACTTACAGTATCGACATAAAAAAAGGATGACTGAAAATTCAGTCATCCTTAAAAATTATGTATAAATCCTTCTCTCCTGCCTACGGCAGTCGCTCAGGATTTATGTTATAACTGCTTTGAATCGTTAGACTTCTTATTTTTCATACCTGGACATTCATTTTTGCCATCGCATCCGTCTTTTTTCTCGCCGGATTTCATTCCTTCTTTATCGCAGCCTTTGCCGCCTGAGCAGTCAAAACTTTTATCCTTTATAAATGAAGCTATATTTTCTTCCGATGTTTCACCAGCTGAAAACATGACCGTAACATTTGTCATTTTTGAAACATTACAGGTCTGGCTGAACTTTACTTCCTTTACTCCGGCTACACCAAGCAGATTTTTCTCGAGGTCGGCTTTCATTTCCTCGCAGCAAGCTTTATCGGTTGTAAACTGATAGCTTGAATACTCGCCGCCTGCTTTAATTTCGCTCTTGTTCTTATCGCATGAGGATTTATCGCAGCCTGATTTATCACCGGTTTTGCCTGCGGTCTTTTGGGTGCATTCTTTTTTGCAGTCACCGGATTCTTTATCATGCGCAACTAGATAAGCCTGGTTTAAATAAAGAAAACCAAATGAAAAGATTACAACAAGCACTGAGATGGAAAGAAGTTTTTTATTCATAACTATAATTATTTATGGTTTTAGATAAGTATGCAAAGATATTAATATTTTGTTGTTAATCCAATACTTATATTAAATAAATTAAGCTAAGTATCAATAAAACCTAATCTTAATCATATTATTTATCTGCTATTTTAGCTATTTTTGTTATGAATTATTATGAATTATATCAAGAAAAATTAAGGGAATTGTAATGAAAGAATTCAAAAACAGAAAAGAAAAATTTGTAACAGATTCAGGAATCGAAATTCCAGCCTTTATAGAAGATAACTCAGAAGAATACAAAGAAAAGCTTGGTAACCCGGGTTCATATCCTTTCACAAGGGGAGTGCATGAGCAGATGTACAGAAGCAGGTTCTGGACCATGAGGCAGTACGCAGGTTTTGGCGCTGCGGAAGAATCAAACAAGAGATATAAATTTCTTTTAGAGCAGGGAACTACAGGCCTGAGCATCGCGTTTGACCTGCCTACCCAGATAGGTTACGATAGTGATGAGCCAATTGCCGAAGGTGAAGTTGGCAAAGTTGGCGTGGCAATAGATACACTAAAAGATATGGAGATACTCTTTGATGGTATCACCCTTGATAAA
This sequence comes from Ignavibacteria bacterium, assembly GCA_039933555.1. Lineage (GTDB taxonomy): Bacteria > Bacteroidota > Ignavibacteria > Tepidaquicellales > OLB5 > OLB5. The sequence goes on along the minus strand of JBDTNV010000074.1, from coordinate 5,309 downwards.
ATAACTACATCAATGACAATCAATGCTACCGCTGCGGTATTGTTATGCATGTATGTCGCAATTGCAAAAAAACAGGGAGCTGACCTTAAAAAAATCAGCGGTACAATTCAGAACGATGTTTTAAAGGAATATATTGCAAGAGGAACGTACATATATCCACCTAAACACTCAATGAGACTTATTACAGATATTTTTGCATGGTGTTATGAGAACCTTCCGAGCTGGAATACCATTTCTATCAGTGGTTACCATATTCGCGAAGCAGGTTCAAACGCTATCCAGGAAGTAGCTTTTACTCTCGCCGATGGAATAGCATATATTGAAGCGGCAGTGAGCCGCGGACTTGACGTGGATAAATTCGCATCAAGGCTTTCATTTTTCTTTAATGGCCAGATCAATTTCCTCGAAGAAATTGCAAAGTACCGCGCAGCAAGAAGAATATACGCGAAGATAATGAAAGAACGCTTTAATGCAAAGAGTGAAAAAAGCATGATGCTTCGTTTCCATTGCCAGACTGCGGGTTCATCACTCACCGCGCAGCAGGTTGAAAATAATGTTATAAGGACAACCATTGAAGCTATGGCAGCAGTTATGGGCGGTTGCCAGTCACTTCACACAAATTCAAAAGATGAAGCCCTTGCATTACCAACGGAAGATTCAGTTACAACTGCACTGCGCACACAGCAGGTAATTGCTTATGAAAGCGGTATTGCTGATACTGTTGACCCGTTTGCAGGATCATATTACATCGAGTATCTTACAACCAAGATAGAAGAAGGCGCGTGGAAATACCTTAATAAAATTGATGAAATGGGCGGGGCAGTTAAATGCATTGAACTTAATTATCAGCAGGATGAAATTGCAACAAGCGCATATGAATTTGAGAAGGAAATCGAATCAGGTGATAGAGTTATTGTTGGCGTAAACAAATTTGCCGATGAAGGTAACCCTGAGAAAATTGACCTGCTGCATATTGATGAAGCAATTGGCAGAAAACAGGTTGAGAAACTGAATAATGTAAAGAAGAACAGGAACAATGATGAAGTGAAAAATGACCTGGGAGCGTTGAAGAAAGCTTCAGAAGGAAGTGATAATCTGCTGCCGTATATTCTGAAATGCGTTGAAAGTTATTGTTCTATTGGCGAAATTTCAAATACGCTAAGGGGAGTCTGGGGCGAATATTAAAGCAGCAATAAGTTGAACTAAATCATAATTTATGAACCGAGTTGTATGGATCACCGGTGCATCGACCGGTATAGGTTTTGAGATCGCTAAAGTATTTGCAAGATCCGGTTATACTATTGTTGCAACTGCGAGAAGAAAATCAAGGCTTGTATCACTTGTGAGCGAAATACGCTTTGCGGGACACGAAGCCTATGCATTTGTTTGTGATGTCCGTTCTGAGCGAAGCATAATTAGCACCAAAAAGAAGATCCTTGAAAAATGCGGGACTATTGATATACTTATCAATAATGCATCGATAACCACATTTAAATCCTTTATAGATACCAAGCCGCCTGAATTTGATGATATTATAGAAACGAACCTCCGTGGAAGCTATCTTACTGCGCGAACTGTCCTTCCAATTATGATGAAGAAAAAAAGGGGGCATATAATTAATATTCTCTCCGTAGCCGCCCATACAGTATTTACAAACAGTTCAACATATTCTGCATCTAAAGCAGGAATGCTTGCAATGTTCAATGTATTAAGAGCAGAAGTAAGAAAGTTCAATATCAAAATTTCCAATATTATGCCCGGCGCTACTGATACACCTATGTGGAGCCCTGCATCCCGTCAAAAATATTCTTCAAGAATGATGACACCCCGTGATATTGCTGATATAACATTCCATGTTGCCAGCCAGCCTAAGAAAGTTGTGATTGAAGATATTGTCATCAAACCCATCAAAGGGGATTTGTAACGAATTCTTAATCCCCGCGAAAGCGGGGATCTCTTTTTATAATAATTGATTGTTGAATGAAAAACTCATCCTGCTGCAAGCTAAAGGATGAGGAATATAATTTTATAAAATATGAAATTACAAAACAAAATCGCTGTAATCACAGGAGCCGGAAAAGGTATCGGTAAAGCAACTGCTGAGCTATTCCTGAGAGAAGGGGCTAAAGTTATTCTGACTTCCAGAAATCAGTCAGATCTTGAGGAAGTAATCAGCCAAAATGAAAACAAAAAGGAAAATATTTCAGTGATTTCAGGGGATATTTCAAAAGAAATAACAATTGATAAAGTAATTGATGAAACAATTTCCAGGTACGGAAAGTTAGATATTTTAGTGAACAATGCCGGGTTTGGAATCTTTGATAATCTCGTTGATTCAAAAATAGAAGATTTTGATGCTGTGTTTGATACAAATGTCAGGGCATTGTATCTTTTGACGAAGGGATTTTTGCCGCACATGATTAAGGAACAATCAGGAACGATAATAAATATCGCATCAGTTGCGGGTAAACAGGGATTTGCAACAGGCTCAATTTACTGCGCATCCAAGCATGCTGTAATGGGCTTAAGCCGTGCGCTGATGCTTGAAGTCCGTCAATATAATATTCGTGTTGCAGTGATCTGTCCCGGCAGTGTCGCGACGGATTTCTTCAGAACGGAATCTCAAACAATACTGGGTAGTTCAAAGGAATCAGTTCTTCAGGCTGAAGAAATTGCCGAGACAATATTACTAACTGCAAGTTTGCCTGAGAATGCAATGATTAGTGAAATTGAAATAAGACCAACTAATCCAAGGAAGTGAAAATTCATTTTCCCGCGAAGGCGGGAATCTCTAGCATGGTAGAACCCAAAATATTAAATGCCAATTTTATTCTAATGAGATTGCTTCGCACAGTATCTCGCAAGCTCGATAATGTGCTCGCAAAGGCTGTTCTCCTTATTATTATATTATCCGGTTCAATTTACTCGCAATCAAACAATAACATTGAGCTTGTTGAAAGCATCCCGGTAGAAACTTCTCTCGATAACCCTGATATACGCAATACACAAGAAGTTTGGCTTGAGATGATAAACTCCGCCAAAAAAACGCTTGACATAGAGCAATTCTACATTTCCAATGAAAAAGGCGAACCGCTTGATACTGTGCTGAATGCGATTGTGGCTGCAGCTAAAAGGGGGGTTATTGTAAGAATTATTGTTGATGCAGGAATGTATAATACTTATCCTAATGATGCTGAATGGTTAGAAAAACAAAGTCCAAACATAACCAAGCATATCATAGATTTTAAATCTTTGGCAGGTGGCATACAGCACTCAAAATTTTTTATTGTTGATGGCAGTGAACTATTTCTTGGGTCACAGAATTTTGACTGGCGCTCTATAAAACATATTCATGAGCTTGGTGTAAAGATAAAACAAACTGATTGCCTGGGTGTTTACCGCGGTATATTTAATTCAGACTGGGAATACTCTGCAATTAATGACGGAAAAACCTGGGGGTGCCGATTATTTACCATAAGCAAAAATTATCATATAGATAGTGATCTTTATGGAAAATGGATAAAGATTGAACCAACTGTTAGTCCTGTAGAGTTTGATCATATAAACGGGTATACAGATATTGAAGTAATTCTGAATATTGTTGCACAGGCAAAGGAAGAGATTACCCTTCAATTCCTCTCTTACAATCCGGTTACCAAAGAAGGTTACTGGGAGGAGGTCGATACTGCTTTAATTTCAGCCAGTAAAAGGGGAGTGAATGTTAAATTAATTGTATCTGACTGGAACCTTGGAAAAACCGCTGTCGAACATTTTAAGGAGCTTGTTCAATATCCCAATTTTGAAATACGATATACTGAGATTCCTGATTATTCAGGTGGATTTATTCCGTTTGCCAGAGTTGAGCATTGTAAATTCATAACGGCTGATTCCGTTTGCTGGATAGGCACTGCCAACATGAGCTATGATTATTTCTATGAATCACGTAATGTCGGATTGGTTGTAGAAAATGGTAAGTTCACCGAAAGACTGCATGATATATTCTATAAAAGCTGGAATAGCGAGTATGCACATCCAATTGAATCAAACGGTGAGTATGTGCCGAGGAAACGAGACCAAGATTAACCTGATTAAAGGATTGAACTTGATTTAATGTAACCTGTATCGCAGTTTCGGGCAGCCGAATCAGCGATTCGACTTACAAAAGTTTTAAAAAAAAGCCCCAGCAATTGCTGAGGCTTAGATCCGAAATCGTCAATCCGATATCCGATATCAAAATTAATACATGTCACCGTAGCCGCCGCCTGGAGGCATCATTGGAGCTGGTTTTTCCTTTTCAGGTTTTTCGCATATTACCGCTTCGGTGGTAAGTAACATAGAAGCTACTGATGCAGCATTTTCCAAAGCTACCCTTGTTACCTTTGTGGGATCGATAACACCTGCTTTTATCAGGTTCTGGTATTCTTCAGTCAATGCATTGAAGCCGTAATCATCTTTGTGCTTTTTGATCTCATTGATAACTACAGAAGCTTCTACGCCTGCATTTTCAACTATCTGCCTTAAAGGAGCTTCGATAGCTTTCTTAATTATCTCTATACCAATTCTCTGGTCATCGTTATCGCCTTTTAATTTATCAAGTCCGCTGGAAACCCTGATAAGTGCAACACCGCCGCCCGGTACAATACCTTCTTCAACTGCTGCACGTGTAGCGTGTAATGCATCTTCAACTCTGGCTTTCTTTTCCTTCATCTCAACTTCTGTAGCTGCGCCGATCTTTAATACAGCAACGCCGCCTGAGAGCTTAGCAAGTCTTTCCTGTAATTTTTCTTTATCGTAATCGCTGGTAGTCTTTTCTATCTGTGCTTTTATTTCATTGATACGTTTTTTGATATCTTCTTTCTTTCCGGCGCCTTCAACTAGTATGGTGTTATCTTTATCGATAACAACTTTTTTAGCTGTTCCAAGGTATGTTACTGTAGCGTTTTCAAGCTTGTAGCCTTTTTCTTCTGAAATAACTGTACCGTTGGTTAAAACCGCGATATCTTCAAGCATTGCTTTTCTTCTATCGCCAAATCCCGGAGCTTTTACAGCAGCAATTTTTAATGTACCGCGTAATTTGTTAACTACAAGTGTTGCCAATGCTTCGCCTTCAAGGTCTTCAGCAATGATAAGCATTGTTCTTCCTGCCTGCGCTACTTTTTCAAGTATCGGCAACAGATCTTTCATTGTTGAAATTTTCTTGTCATAGATCAAAATGTAGGGATCTTCAAGAACTGACTCCATTGTATCAGCATCGGTTACAAAGTATGGTGAGAGGTAACCTCTATCAAACTGCATACCTTCAACTATAT
>JBDTNV010000073.1:0-13784 GCA_039933555.1 Ignavibacteria bacterium | reverse complement strand
GTCAAACGAAAAAAATAATTGAAGACACTGGTAAAAATATCAAAAGATGACGTATTGGAAGCGCTACAGGATGTAAGGGATCCTGAGATACCGACTATTTCTGTGGTTGACCTGGGTATTGTTACAGATGTTAGGGTAACTGATGATAATTTTGTATCAGTTAAATTAACACCAACATTTTCAGGGTGCCCGGCTTTAAAGTATATGGAAACACTTGTTAAAGAACGCATTGAAATGCTGGACGTAACTGGAGTAGAAGTAACAACTTCTTTTGAGGTTCCGTGGAATACAGATATGATAACCCCTAAAGGAATTGAAGCATTAAAGGAACATGGTTTAGCTCCGCCTGAAAAACATAACGGACTGGTACAGATTGATTTTTTAGAAAAAGTAAAGTGTCCCCACTGCGGCAGCAGGAATACAACGATGAAGTCCCCTTTCGGTCCGACCTTATGCCGCTCACTGCATTACTGTAATGATTGCCTGAATGCATTTGAGCAGTTCAAACCGGTCGATTAATTTCCGACAAATATGGAAATAAACAAAGCGTTCAACAGAAATTGAACGCTTTGTTTATGCCAACAAATTATTTACTTAATGGTATCTGGCTCTTAATATATTCAGCCGGCACAAGGTATATCTTGCCAACTTCGCCGTCAAACGCCTGGGTTATCATCCCGAGGAAATCACCGCTATCAGTAAATACTGCGCCTCCTTCAATTGATATTGGCTTATTGGGACGGATCTCAATAACGCTGGTTTTGCCTGTCCATTTCTTTATCCCTGCTACATTCCCATCCATAGAATACACCACTGATGATAATGTATTAGGATAGTAAAACAATTTAACTTTATCACCGTACTTAACATTAGCAACAGGCGCATATTTTATCGGCTTAAATTTATCAGCGCTTCCGAATCTTAAATATACAAGGTCCTGTTTTTCATCCAGATCTTTTTCTGTCATATCGTCAATACCTGCAAGTGAATCAGAAGGGAGTATAACGCTGAAATATCCGGCGCCTTCTATCAGGTTCATTAAATTAAAATTGGTGACAATGAGCCCATCTCTCAATACAACACCAGTACCAATTTTAACCGGCTCCTGATTGCGGTTATATACCTGTACCCTGATGAGCGGATTATCTTTCTGGCTTACCTTACCGATTGAACGGTCAATTTTTTCCGCGTATGTAAGCTCCAGGGTCGGATCTTTTTCAAGTGACGCAGTATCTGTCTGCTGGTTGAACAGGATGTTTTCCATGGTCATTTCCCACGTCAGGGTTCTGCCTGAAGTTGTTATGGCATTCGATTCTTTAACATCAAATGGGAACTCAATACTATAAGTAACTTTTTTAGAGGCATAAGTCGGGCCGAAGACACTGTTCATCAGCTCATCATCAAAGCTTCTATCGGCTTTGCGCGTTGTATGTTTAAATAACAGGTATCCTTCATCATATTGGAACTTTATGGTGCTGAACTGAACAGCCAGCTGGTTTGACCAGCTGAAAGTGCATTCTTTCATAACTTTTATCCATATAGAAGGCTCATCAAAGTGGTATTGCAGGTAAACCTCTTTTGAGCCATCGGGATTTGTTGTGACTTTCACTTCTTTCACAGAAGTACCGCCTATTCTCTGCATATCCATTTTGATACGGTTCTCGATCATGCTGTTATCGTTGACGCTATCCAGCCTTTTCTTCCACTTTCCCGTCACATCGCTTGTTGCTAAAATATTCATCCTGTCAAAAAAATCCTTATCAAGCGTAACATATATATTTTCCAGTCCGCTGCCATCGGGATTCATCTGAATTTCCCTTTTAACATCAAAACAACCAGATGATAAAAGTGCTGCTGCCAGCAGTAAAGGAAGAAAAATGATATTAAAATATTTTCCTCGGCTCATGGTTTTATAAATTAATTTAAACTGCCCTTAAATAATTATTTAATTAGATTGTGACCCTGTTAACTTTTTTCTGTACTAAAAATAAAACTATCATAAGTAAATTTAAAGGCAAAATGCAGATAAGAAGGAAAGCCTCCATATTATTTAAGAGTGCGCAAATAACGCAAAGTGTTATATGTGTAGTGGAGCCAACATAGCTCCAAAGTCTCAATAAAATGCGGTTTTTGGCGTAATATACCTTTGGGTTAGGTTTTTGTTCAACCTGATTTTCTTCATGGTCCTTCTGGATCTTAAGCTGAAGAGAAGAATATTTCAGATAAATTCCAATTAGAAATCTTTGGAAAACATGGGAGCCTTTTTCATCAAGCCTCAATCTCTCCTGTTCCTGTTCATATTCTTTGATCTCTTCGATTATATTGGAAGCCTTACCATAAACAACTTCAAGGAACTTATTCCTGAAGAAATCAAAATAGAATGCCTGAACTGCAGATGAAATTGCACCAAGAATCCCAACTATCCATATATAAGTAACCGGGCTCCACTGCAGAAAGGAGTTACCCCATAAACTTACTTCATGAATATGGAATTGTTTCGTGAGTCCGATTGAAATACCGATAAAAACAAATATGCTGACAATATAATCTACAAAACCATCAACTATCCTTCCGACTTTTGTACCGTTCTTTTTCAGCCGCGCGATCTGGCCATCTGCGCAATCAAGTACATTACTTGTAAAGTAAAGCGCTCCCCCAATTATCAGAAAAGTAAAAGCTCCAAAACCAAATAGAACTCCCGAGGCCGAACCGATAATAAGCGCAGCAACGGAGACCATATCCGGCGTTAAGTTTGTTGAATAGGTTGCCTTAACAAAAAGAAAGGCAAGCGGACGGTAAATAATAAGGTCAAAGACCTCTTCGACCTCAACTGCTTTCAGAGATGACTTATATTGGCTGTATAAACTCAATATTTATTTATCAGTTCGTAGATAGCGGTATGTTCTGTTTTTATTTCCAGTTTATCTCTTTGCAGTATTTAACAATTGTATCCATCAATAGTTTGTTATGCTGTTTTGTACCGAGCGAGATCCTCGCTTCAGTCCTGAAGGCATCTTCATCAAGGAATTTTACCCTTAAGTTTCGGTCATCCAGGTATTTTTTAAGACCGGCGCGGATATCGACCGGGATATCAACAAGCAAAAAGTTTGCATACGATTTGAATGGAACAAATCCTTTAAGACCGAGGAATGTTCTGTACATCATTTCCTTATCTTTTTCGTACTGTTTGCCTATTTTTAAATACCATTTGATATTATCCAGTGCAATTAAACCCAGCTTTTCTGAAACCCGGTTATAGCCAAGATACCTGGTTGTAAAATTAATTAACACATCCAGGTTTCTGCCTGCAAATGCAAAACCAATGCGGAAGCCGGCAAGCGCAAAGAACTTGGAAAATGTTCTGCAGATAATAAGGTTTGGATATTCATCAATGTACGGTTTAACATATTCATTTTCAGTGGAACCAAATCCCCAGTAAGCTTCATCAATCATAGTGATAGTATCTTTTGTGGCGTCAAGGAATCTCTTCAGGTCTTTTGAATCAATCCTGTTACCAGTTGGATTATTAGGAGATGCTATGACTACAACTTTAGGCTTTGTATCATTATATATCTGTATCATTGTATCAACATCATACAGGTAATACGGAATTCCATCTTCAACGCCTTTTTTCATCGGGTATTCGACGTTTGTTCCGCCGCGCTCTGAAGCTACTTTTTTATAATACCACCATGCTTCGCGGGGGATGAGAATTTTATCACCCGGATTAACATAACAGTGAATTATCTGTTTCAGCAGATCTTCACTGCCATAACTTAACAGAACATGTTTTTCATCAAATCCATAATCATCAGCGATTCTTTTTGATAGCGCTGACTTAATACCTTTCATAAAATCGCGGGAGTACCATGAAAGAAGCTGCATATCAACTTTTTTAAGGAATTTATATACTTCCGGTACCGGTCCAGTCTGGGATTCATTTCTATCTAAAAATAAAGGTTCTTTAGGAAACTTGTTTCCCTTAACCTTTTTCTGTTTTGTAATTTTCTGCTTTTTTTCGGATGAACTTTTTGTTTTTTTCTTTTCTTTTGGCATAATTTATTTATTAGTTAATGCTTCAACGCCGGGGAGGGTTTTTCCTTCAAGAAATTCAAGGCTTGCGCCGCCGCCTGTTGAAACATGACTTACATCGTTTTCGAGACCTGCTTTTGCTATTGCTGCCGCAGAATCCCCACCGCCTATAACAGTAATAGCTCCCTTTTTGGTTGCTCCGGCAAGCGCCTTTGCGATATCAAATGTGCCTTTTGCAAAGTTATCCATTTCAAATACACCCATCGGGCCGTTCCACACAATTGTTTTTGCTTTTAATATCTCACCCGTGAATTGCTTGATTGTTTCGGGGCCGATATCCATACCTATTTTATCATCAGGCATTTCATTGCCATAAACAACTGAGCGCGGTGAGTCATTTTCGAACTTATCAGCGATTACAATATCAATCGGCAGCATGATTTTGCCTTTAGATTCGCTCATCAGTTCCTTAGCCAGATCAATTTTATCTTCTTCAAGCAGCGATTTGCCAATGTTATGGCCCATAGCTTTGTAGAATGTAAAAACCATTCCCCCGCCGATTAATATTTTATCAGCTTTACCCAGCAGGTTTTTTATGACATCAATTTTACCTGAAATTTTACTTCCGCCAAGGATTGCAACATAAGGATGCTCAGGATGTGATATAGCTTTGGAAAGATACTCAAGCTCTTTTTGCATTAAATAGCCCGCTGCACACTCTTTAATGAATTTTGTTACACCTTCTGTTGAAGCGTGCGCGCGGTGCGCAGTGCCGAATGCATCATTAATATAGATATCTCCGTATGAAGCAAGTTTCTTTGCAAATTCAGGATTATTCTTCTCTTCTTCGTTATAGAAACGAAGATTTTCCAGCAGAAGGATGTCGCCATCCTGCAAATCATTAACAATTGCTGAAGTACTCTCGCCAATACAATCATCAGCAAAAAGTACAGGTTTATCCAGAAGCTCCGATAAATGAATTGCAATGGGTCTGAGGGAATATTTCAGGTTTTTTTCTCCCTTTGGCCTCCCCATGTGACTCATTAATATAAGCTTGCCGCCTTCAGAAATTACTTTCTTAATTGTAGGTAAGGATTCAACGATTCTTTTATCATCGGTAATTTTACCTTCAGTTTCCTTTGACATTGGTACATTAAAATCTACCCGTACCAAAACCCGTTTGGATTTTATTTCACCCTTTGCTGATAGGTCATCTATAGTTAGTTTGTTCATATTTATTTCATTACCACTAAAGTGGCGCTCATAGTTCTTATTTATGAAGATCCCTGACTGCGCAGAGATGACAAAAATACAAATCTAAATCTTAATATCCGGCTTTAATAACTTTTTTAAGTAAATCAACTATTCTGCATGAATAGCCCCATTCGTTATCATACCATGAAATAACTTTAAAGAAGCGTTTTTCACCTTTTAAGTTATTGCCTACAGTTGCAAGTGAGTCATAGATAGAAGCCCTGTCATCATGGATCAGATCACTGGAAACAAGCTCCTCATTAGAGTAGCCAAGAATTCCTTTTAGATATGTTTCGGATGCTTTTTTCATCAAAGCGTCTATTTCTTCTATTGAAGTTTCCTTTTCAGTCCGGAAAGTCAGGTCTACCGCCGATACATCTGCAGTTGGCACTCGGAATGACATTCCGGTAAGCTTTCCTTTTGTCAAAGGAAGCACTTCTCCAACAGCCTTAGCTGCGCCGGTCGATGAGGGAATAATATTAATCGCAGCAGCTCTTCCGCCGCGCCAGTCTTTTTTGCTGGGTCCATCAACTGTTTTTTGTGTTGCTGTGTAAGCGTGAATAGTTGTCATTAATCCTGCTTCGATACCTAATCCCTCTTTTAACAACACATATACAACAGGGGCCAGGCAGTTTGTGGTACATGAAGCATTTGATATAACATGATGCTCTTTAGGATCATACTCATTATCGTTTACACCCATTACAAGTGTTTTAACCCCGCCTTTACCAGGGGCTGAAATAATAACTTTCTTAGCGCCTGCTAAAAGGTGTCCTTTTGCTTTTTCCAATTCCGTGAACAACCCTGTACATTCAATAATTATCTCAGCGCCAAGTTCTTTCCATGGAAGATCAGCAGGTGATTTTGCAGCAGCGACACATTTTATCCTATCGCCGTTTACAACAAGTATATCATCGCCATCAGTAGTAACTGTACCTTTAAATTTACCGTGAACTGAATCATATTTCATCTGGTAAGCAAAATACTTCGCATCAGTGCTGACATCAACAACAGCAACTACATCAATATCTTTTCCTAAAGCACCGCTTTCCGCTATGGCATTTAACACCAGTCGTCCTATTCTTCCGAATCCGTTTATCGCTACTTTTGCAGCCATTGTAAGTTAAACTCCTGTTCTACTGATTTAATTTTTTACTGTTAAAGATGTAAAAATACCGAAATTTGCAGATTTATTCAATGTATAATAAAAAAGCCTTTTTCCCCGAAGAGGAAAAAGGCCAAAATAAAACCAAACTTAAAAAATCTTACTCTACTGCTGAATAAGTGCCGTCAGCATTAAGAATTAATGTATGTAGTTTGCATGCGTCCATTCCTGTAAAAGTAATAGCATTACCTGCAAGATCAGTAATTTTCATATCAAATTTACATGTAGAACCGTAATCTGCAGGAATATCAACTCTAATTGAAGTACTGTTCTCAAACAGGTCATTAGGAAGAATATCGTTGCCCCAATTGCCGGTTTCAGCAGGAGTAACATAAATATTATTCAATGTAACACCTGTGTTATTGGTTACAAAGAAATATAAAGCCTGTGAATTGGCAGTATTTTCAGCAAAAAGGAAGAAAACTGTGAATAACGATGCTGCAATGAGTAATTTTTTCATTTATTGATTGGTTATTTATTAAAAGTGTATGCAAAGATAGCAAAATTAATAAGTAACTCCAACTTTGATTACAATATATTACAATATTCATCTCCCACAAAAATAATTTAAGAAGAACGCTCATTTCTCTAATATTTGTTAAAATCAGCAGCAATTGCATTATTTTCTGATATTATCAAAACAATGATATAAAACATTGATATTAGCTTTATGGATAACTATATTTGCATATAATAATTAACAGGAATTAGAGGATTTTACACCTTTTTCACTCAAAATACCACTGATTTCATCCAAAATCAACCAAATATCACTCAAAACCGATAGAATTAAAAATAAGGAGAATTACCGCAATTTATGGGTTCAACATCAGATTTACGCAACGGATTAGTCATAAAATACAATGGAGAGCTGCACGTAATTATTAAATGGGAGCATAGAACACCGGGTAACCTTAGGGCTTTTTACCAGGTAAAGATGAAGAACCTGAAAAACGGAAAGACTATTGAGAACCGTTTCCGTTCTGGAGAAGCAATTGAAACTGTAAGGATGGAGACCAGGGAATTTCAGTATCTCTATCACGATGGTTCTGGTTATGTATTTATGGATAACAATAATTATGACCAGGTATCAATAGCCGACGATATTGTAGGCGAGCAGGCGCAGTTCATGAAGGAGAGTGAAAATGTGCAGATTATGTTTGACGGTGAAAAACCTGTTACTGTTGAAATTCCCCCTCACGTTGAATTAAAAGTAGTAGAAGCCCCGCCCGGAAATAAGGGTGATACGGCAACCGGCGGAACGAAACCTGTTAAGGTTGAAACTGGCGCAACAATCAACGCTCCAATGTTCATTAATGAAGGGGATATCATAAAGGTTGATACAAGAAATTCTGCATACCTTGAAAGAGTTAAAAAGTAAAGAAGTAAAAAATTAAAAAGCAAAAGTAAAAAAGAAGCATAAGAATAAAAAATATTTTTAATTGAAGACAAAAATGTCTAACACCCACAATCTATTAATAATGTGAGGATAAAATAAAGCAAATGAAAACTGATCTAAACTACATCAAGAAGTTACTAAAGATCCTTGAAACCAACGAGATCAATGAAATTGAAATTGAAGAAGAAGGTACAAGGGTTAGAGTTGTAAAAGCAAAACAGCAGGATGCAGCTGCTCCTGCACAGCAGGTTGTATACACCGCTCCTCCCCAGCAGATGATGCAGCAGGATACTTCACCTGTTTCTGCGCCAAAAGCCGAAGAAAAGAAGGAAACACCGGCCTCTGCTTCAGGAAAAGAAATGATAGAAGTTCGCTCACCCATAGTTGGAACATTTTACCGTGCGCCATCACCAAATGCAGACCCATATGTAGCGGTTGGCCAGCAGGTAACAAAAGGAAATATCCTGTGTATTATAGAAGCTATGAAGCTTATGAATGAAATTGAATGCGAATATGAAGGCAAAGTAACAAAGATACTTGTTGAAAATGCCCAGCCGGTTGAATATAACCAGGTACTTTTCCTGGTAGAGCCGAATTAATAAGCTCTGATATTTCAAAACCGGAGCCGAAATTTTTCGGGCTCTTAAAACTTATTATTTATACTACTTAAGAAATTGCTAAAAAAAATATTAATTGCTAACAGGGGCGAAATTGCCCTTAGAATAATACGGACTTGCAGGGATATGGGCATCAAGACAGTTGCCGTGTATTCCGAAGCAGATAAAGAGTCTCTGCATGTAAGATTTGCTGATGAAGCGGTTTGTATCGGTCCGCCGCCATCGAGAGAAAGTTATTTAAGCATACCAAGAATAATAGCAGCCGCTGAGATTACAAACGCGGACGCTATTCACCCGGGCTATGGCTTTCTTGCTGAAAACGCTGAGTTTTCGGAAATTTGCAGGGAATCAGAAATAAAGTTTATAGGACCTTCTGCGGCCATGATAAAAAGCATGGGCGATAAAGCCTTTGCCAAGGATACCATGAGAAAAGCAGGAGTACCTGTCGTTCCGGGCAGCGACGGAGTTATTACAAGTGTTGCAGATGCAAAAATAATTGCCGCTGAATTCGGTTATCCTGTTCTGATAAAAGCATCAGCAGGCGGAGGCGGTAAAGGCATGAGAATTGTCCGCGAAGACAGCGAAATGGAAACAGCCTTTAACATGGCTACCAATGAAGCATTGAATGCGTTTGGAAATGGCGAAGTATATGTTGAAAAATTTGTGGATAGGCCAAGACATATTGAAATACAGGTACTTGGTGACCAGTTCGGGAATGTAGTGCATTTAGGAGAGCGTGACTGTACAGTCCAGAGAAGGCACCAGAAACTAATTGAAGAAACGCCGTCACCCTTTATCACCGAAGAAATACGCGAAGCAATGGGCGCTGCTGCGGTTAAAGGCGCACAATCGGTTAACTATGAAGGCGCAGGTACTGTGGAATTTATTGTTGACGTAAACAAAAATTTCTATTTTATGGAAATGAATACACGTATCCAGGTTGAGCATCCCGTAACCGAACAGGTGACGGGCGTTGATCTTATTCGCGAGCAAATTGCTGTTGCTTCAGGGCTAAAGCTTAAGGTTAAGAATGTCAGACGCGAAGGCCACTCAATTGAATGCAGGATAAACGCCGAAAACCCCGATAAGAATTTTGCTCCATCACCGGGCAGGATAACATCTTTCCATATGCCGGGCGGAATAGGCATCAGGGTAGATACGCATGCTTATGCTAATTATTACATTCCCCCATATTATGACAGCATGATAGCCAAACTGATTGTTACCGCCGATGATAGAGATGAAGCTATTAAAAGAATGTACAGGGCTTTGGATGAATTCATAATTGAAGGTGTATTTACAACAATACCATTTCATAAGAAAGTTATGAAGCATGAGAAATTCATAGAAGGCGATTACGATACAAGCTTTATCGAAACATATGGCCTTGCATAAGGAATAGAAAATTTATCGTATTAAAGATTTGAAATATTAAAAAGACGGGTTGATGCCCGTCTTTTTAATTGCAAAAAACAGTTATACATTGCATGAATCTCAAAAAAAAAGAGACGCAAAAATCGCGTCTCTGCAAAATAATATATTTTAAATAAACCAAGATCAAAACATTAAAAAAATATTTACAATTAATCTTTCTTATAAGACCTGCCGGTTAATAATCCGATTACAAATAATACAAGAGCAATTGCCCCAAAAGCAAATACTGTATCACCCACTACTCTCATCCATCTTAAGGTACCCATAAATCCCGTTTGCAGAAATTCACTGCTCCTGGCGTACCAATATCCGGTTTCAACAGACGCCATTGTTTGCAGAAGTCCTATCGGGAGAAGGCTTAAGAGTATCATAAGCATAAGCCCGATATTGATTGTCCAGAAGGAAAAGCTTAAGAGCTTTTCCTTCCATATTTTTTGAGGCATGTAAGACCTGAATACAAACAGCATCAGGGCTATTCCAAGCATACCATACACACCGAACAAAGCAGCGTGCGCGTGCAGTGGAGTTGTGTTAAGACCCTGCATATAATAGAGGGCAATCGGCGGATTTATCATAAATCCGAACAATCCCGCGCCAACAAGATTCCAAAACGAAACTGATATAAAAAAGTAGATCGGCCATTTATAATTTCTAAGCCAGCTATCATGCTGAGACAATTTATAATTTTCCCATGCTTCATACCCCACAAAAACAAGCGGTACTACTTCCATTGCGCTGAAGACTGAACCAAAAGCAAGGGCAACTGTCGGTGTACCTGAAAAATATAAATGATGCATCGTACCTATTATACCCCCGGATAAGAACACAGAACTGGAGAGCAATGCAGCCCTTGCAGCAGTTGATGGTTTTATCAGGCGCAGATTTGTAAATATTAATGCAATTACAACGGTGGCAAAAACTTCAAAGAAGCCTTCTACCCATAAATGAACAACCCACCATCTCCAGTATTCAACAACTGGTAATGAAGTATGCTGCCCGTAAAATAATCCGGGAATGTAAAAGATAACAATTGCCAGTGTTGCAACCATGAAGAGCAGCAAAAGCGGCTTTGAATTTTTATCAGCCTTCTTTATGGCAGGAACAATTGAGCGGGCAACTAAAAACAGCCAGAGGAATAAACCGATCAATAAAGCGATCTGCCAGATTCTCCCGAGGTCAAGATATTCGTATCCCTGATGTCCAAGTAAGAACCGGCTATCACCTGTAAGTTTATTCATAACACTTAGCCACTGACCGGCCATTGAGCCCAGAACCACTACAATTAAAGCACCGAACAGTACATTAACCCCGAATCGCTGTCCCTTGGGCTCTGTACCGCTTACTGATGGCCCTATGTATAAACCGGCAGCAAGCCATGATGTTGCAATCCAGAAAATTGCAAGCTGTACATGCCATGTCCGTGAAACGCTGTATGGAAGGATAGCTGATAGGTTTATTCCGTAAAAACCATTTCCTTCAACTCCATAATGTCCTGTAACCACTCCCATAATTATCTGGATTAGGAAGAGACCTGTAACAAGAAAGAAATATTTGATCGTAGCTTTTTGTGAAGGAGTTGCCACACCGCTAAGCATCGGGTCAATCAGACTGACTTTCAGGTCTTCTTCTTTTTTATCTTTGCCTATTATGTAGTATAAAGACATAACGCCGATACCTGTTAAAAGCATTAATATACTAACACCTGTCCATACAACAGTATCACCTGTTGGCACATTATTTATTAATTTTTCATGCGGCCAGTTGCTTGTATACGTATAATCTTTCCCGGGGCGGTTTGTCGATGCTGCCCATGAACTCCAGAAATAGAAGGAAGCAAGCTGTCTTAACTGAAGAGTATCAGTAAGTGTATTTTGGGGAATAGCATAATCATCACTGCCTTTTGTAAATATCAGGCTGTAATGCCTTAGATTGGTTTCAAAAGCTTCTTTAAAAATAGGGTCAAGGGTAACTTTGTTTGTGTTTGGATCGTATGTATTATTCCTTGTAAGTATTTCAAGGCGTTTTTGGAGTTTGCCTTTATCTTCACTTTTTAATGAATCGTAAACAACTGAGTATTCTTTAACTGCCCATTTATCAAGTATGAAAGTACACTGCCTGTGAAGCCAATCAGCAGACCAGTCAGGCGCAACATAGCTGCCATGTCCCCACACAGAGCCAAGCTCCATACCGCCCATTGCCTGCCATACATTTTGCCCTGCTTCAATATCTCCATTTGGAATGATTACATTCCCCGGTGTAGTAACTACCTCTGCCGGAATGGGTGGTTTATCCTGATATATGCGTGTACCAACCCAAATTAAAACTACAAAAGAGAATAATACTACAATTAAAAAACTATACCAGTATCTGTTCATTAATTTGACTTTCTAATCTTGAATTCATTATTAATTAAATAACCTATTTCATAAGTTGATTAATTTTACCTTGCAGTATAGCCGCCATCAATAACAAGTTCGCTTCCGGTCATAAACTTGGATTCATCTGAGGCAAGGAATAGCATCCCGTAAGCAATATCTTCAGCTTCACCCAAATGACCCATTGGATGAAGGCTCACCAGATATTTCCTGCCTTCTTCTGCGTCATTTGTTGAATTAAGAAAATTTGAAACCAGCGGGGTATCAATAAAACCGGGGTGGATAGAATTTACCCTTATCTTATCTTTTGCGTAGTATAAAGCATCCGTCTTTGTCATAAGTCTTACTGCGCCTTTTGACGCATGGTAAGGTGGAAGATCTGTGTTGCTGACAAGCCCGTATATAGAAGAAACATTGATTATACTTCCGCCGCCTGCTGTTAACATAAATGGCAGAACATATTTGGTACAGAAAAAAACACCATTAATATTTATACTTAAAACTTTATTCCACTCATCAGCAGTAATTTCGTGAGTAGGCTTGCTTACACCGGCAATTCCTGCATTATTTACCAGGATATCTATTTTGCCGAATTTTTCATGGATTTCTGACATTACTGTTTTAACATTTTCCTCATCAGAGGTATCCAGATGCCAATATTCCGCATTTAAACCCATAGTTTTAATTTCCTTGACAAGTGTATTACCCTCTTTATCAAGTATATCTGTTACAGCAATTTTAGCGCCTTCTTTGGCAAGTAATATGCACGCCGCACGTCCTATCCCCAGACTTCCACCGGTAATTATCGCGACTTTGTTTTCAACTCTGTTCATATTTCCACCTGATTACTAATTAAATTCAGTCTATTACTAAAATTGACTACCTGTAAAAAAGGCATTCAAACAATTTGAATGCCTTTTAAAATTAAAAATAAAAAATCATTTACCAGGCAGGCCATAAATTATTTGCAGCATCAAATGATGAATTAAGCAGTTTATTTGGCGAACCCCCGCTTGATGAAACAATATAGATATTTCCGTTATTATTGGTAAATTTAATATATGCAATAATGCCGCCATTGGGAAGCCATGTTGGGTATCTGGAATTTACACCTGCTTCGTTTACTACATCAACAGGGCTGCCGCTTGAAGGATATGGCAGACTTACTATTTTCCAGTAATTACCTGATGTTTTGTCGGATTCGAAAATTATTGAATTGCACGATGGAGCCCAGGCAGGATATCCTGAATTATTAGGATTATAAAAATTTACATTATTTGCAGTATCTAGAGGATCTATAACGTATACATCATGATCAGTTGCAGTTGCAGATGACTGGTATTCATAAGCAATTTTTCTTACAGATATTTTAGGTGCCCATTTTGGGTTATACTCATCAGGTCCGGCAGTAGATCTAACAGCTCTGATATTACTTACCTGGAAACTGCTTCCGGTTCCCGAAATGTCTCCCATAAAAATATCTCTTGAATCGGCAGTATCAACTCCCG
>JBDTNV010000072.1:0-13874 GCA_039933555.1 Ignavibacteria bacterium | reverse complement strand
ACTTTGTTCAACTGGCTCATCATTGATGAATAAAGCCTGTCACCTTCTTCTTTTAAAGGTCGTGATAAATTAGTTTCACTAACAGATTTTTCTGAGATCAATTGACGGATAAAAGCGATTCGTTTATTCATCCAGTCAGCAGCTATCCTTTTTAATTCAATAACCCCTGCATCCTTATTGTTAGCCGCATATCTGATATTTCCAAACTCTTTATCTACTGATTCCATACTTTTACCGTAGTCACTTTTGGTAGTAAGAGGAGCCGTTCTTGCTGACTGGTAAACACTTTCAAACCTTGAAATTGAATTTGATGCATCTGATACGAACTTGCGGGTAATTTCAAGGTCAGCCTGTATTGCAGGGTCAACCGGATCTTTGGTGGTACCGTGATTTACCGTAACTTCTTTGCGTACAATTACCGTATCTTTTTTATTTTTTAAAGAATCTATCTGTGATTGTATATTGCTTCCAATATTATCATCATCCATTTTTTCCATCATTAACTGCGAATCGTGGTAATATTCATCGTCTGTCCTTACTTTTGATAAAAAAACTAATGCTTCAGAATTCCTGCCTGCGTTATAGGACTCGAGCCCGTTTATATAATTTATTTTAGATTGCGCATTATTGAAATCTTTATTATCCGGGCTTACTTTCTGAAATTCATATAAAGCTTCCGTGATCTTTTTTTCTTTCAGGTAACTTGTTCCTTTTTCATAATCTGATTTACCGGAATAAAAATACCAGATAGCTATTACAGAAACAAATAACAGCAAAAGGAAAGAAACGGCCATAATGTATCTATTGTTTCTGCCTGTAGTTTTATAATTATTACTTATTTTATCTTCATCCATAATTTATCATTTAAAATAATCAATTGTTTAATTGAATTTCTATTTTGTTACATTGGGATTTGTATGCTTTATCTTAGCCCAGTACTCATCGTAGTTAAAGCTTTTAAACGTCGGGCTATCTGAATTATGACATGTAACGCAAAATTCAGCTCCATTTTCATGAATTATAAGACCATTGGCAATTGCCTGCTGCTTATCTTTCATAATTGGTATTCTTTTATATTCCGAGCCTGGACCGTGGCAGGTTTCACACTGAACGCCCTGGGTTTTATCAAATGTTTCATCAAGTTCTTCCGGGTCCATATCCTTACCCAACACATGACATTTAATACATAATGGTGTTTCAGCAGCCGGAGTTGTAAATCCTTTGTCTTTTGCAATTTGGTCGGCTTCGGGAGTTTGCAGATTTAAAAATGCTTTTGAATGTTTCGATTCTTCCCATATTTCAAGCTGTTTGCCTTTAGTCTCACTTTTGTGGCACGTTGCGGCACAATTTTTTACGCCAACATATTTGAAATATGGCGTAGCGCCGTTATCTTTCATGCCTGTTGACCCAATAAAAACCATTGCGCTGAATAAGAACACTAATATTGCCGGTATGTAAATTCTCTTTTTCATTTTATTCTGATCTTTAGTTAATACAAAGTTGCATAATATTCTTCATAAATGTATCATCCGTTAGATTGAAAAAAGGATTAGTCCTATTATCAATCTTTTGCCTAATTGTGCAGCAACAGTTTCTGTTGTACCTTTGTATATAATAAAATTATAACACAATGAATAAAATAACAATGTTCTTCACTCTGTTGGTTACTTTGCTTGTTCCCGGTTCAATGCTGCTTTCCTCTGAAGGACCCGTAACCCCGCAAAAAGTATTTACAAGCGCGGAAATTCAGAAACTTGCCGGCGTTTATATCGAAAACAACCTCGGGCTTAAAAATCCTGCAATCGTGGATGTTGACAAAGACGGTGATTTTGATATTCTCATATTTAATGAGGGGAATGTTGAGTATTACAAAAATACAGGCACCATAGAAAAACCTTTCTTTGTCGCAGAAAACATGAAATATGATAAATATAATTCCGCCGCTATAATAGATATGGCGCTGCCTTACCCGGTTTTCTTTGCGGATAAGAACGGCGATAGCGCTCCGGATATGTTTGTTATCAAAGATAAAATATTTGATACACAGCAGCAGAAGATGGAATATAAAGTTCTTTATGCTGATAATGTCCTTGGTCTTGATACGGGTGTACTCATAACAATTGTTCTGGTACTTCTTATAATAGTCCTGGTACTGGCAATTCTATAATTCATAAATTAATTTAATAAACAGGAGCAGCATGTCTATTATACCTATAATCATAACGTTAGTAGTAATTGGATTTGTATTATGGCTGATCAATTACATTCCTATGCAGCCAACAATAAAGAAAATTGTAAATGTGGTCGTGGTAATATTTGCCGTTGTATGGTTATTCAAAATATTCGGTTTGTGGACATACCTCTCAAATATCAGAGTTTAAAAGAAATTTTTTAAAATTTAAAAGAAAGAAATATTTTGAAACTAATTAGATCAATATCAATATTATTTGCAGTATTTGCTTTGATGTTGGGTACGTTAATGTCCCAGCAAAAAGGCACAGGATTATCTGACCAGTATGATAACGCATCATATTTATCACAATCAACCCCAGGCGTAATGATCCCGGGCCAGAGTTATGGTGTCTCAGTTTCAATGAAAAATACAGGCCGCAGCACATGGAAACAGGGAAATTACAGCTTGAAGCTGATAAATGTTTCGGAATCTGCGTTAAACACATGGTCTGTTCATAATGTTGATGTAAATTCAACAGTAAGCCCCGGTAATGAAGTAGTTTTTAATTTTACAATAGTTGCCCCGGTTGACGGAAGCTATAATATCCAGTGGCAGATGGCAAACGGTAACGCTTTTTTTGGCGAACCAAGCATGAATATTCCTGTCAGGGTTTCGGGAACTGAAGTAAAAATTGAAGATCCGAATTATATAGAAAATAATGCGATGTTCATTTCACAAAAAGTTACCTCTGAAATGGAAACCGGATTAACATATGATGTAATTGTAACTATGAAGAACACCGGCAGCACAACATGGAAAACAGGAGAGTATAAATTGAAAGTATCCACAACAGGAGCTGATAATACGCTCAATGCATGGGCAGTAGCTAATGTTGAACTCTCAAGTGATGTTCCGGCCCGCTCTGAAGTTACGTTCAGCTTTAAAGTTACTGCGCCTAATAAATCGGGTGTTTATAACTTCCAGACCCAGCTTGTAAAAGATGGCAGCTTCTTTGGGCAGCCTTCAACAAATATAGTTATTAATGTGAATTAGGATTTACCAACCGCCTTCAGCCCTTCCACCAAAATTGAAATAAAGTTATCCCCGAAATGGGGGGATAACTTTTTTTCTAAAATAATAATTTATATAAACTCATTCAGCAGGTGTAGTTCCTTTTTCATCCTTAAGCTTTATAGTATTGTCTTTAAACTCTGTGCATTTTATATCTAATGAAAATATTAACTTCATAAATTTAATAGAAATGGTGTAAAATAATGAATTCAAGAAGTTCAAATCCAATAATATTTATGACTAAAAATCTGTTCGGAATTTGCGCATTTCTAATAGTTGCTTTAATTATCCCTTTAACAACAATTTCACAATGGCAGGGCAACCCGGTTAGTACGGCAGTAAATAACCAAATTAACCCTGTGATGACCACTGATGGAAGTGGAGGTACTATTATTACATGGCAGGATAAACGCAATGGCAAGTATGAAATTTACGCTCAAAGGATGAATTCTGACGGAAATGCTATGTGGAGTTCTAATGGTATCGCTATATGCACACAGGATAGTAATTATACTCCAATTATTGTAAGCGATGGTACAGGCGGAGCTATTATCGCGTGGCAGTCTTATCGCGGCAGTGCTACTGCAGATATATTCGCACAGCGTGTGAATTCAAGCGGTAGTGTACAATGGTCAAATAACGGTGTTCCTGTTTGCGTAGTAGTATTTGAGCAGGATACAATTGCTATGATCAGCGATGGCTACGGTGGTGCAATTCTTACCTGGCAGGACTATCGCAGTAACAATGGTTTCGCGGATATTTATGCACAGAGAATAAATACAAGCGGAGCAATGATATGGACAGCAAATGGTGTTAACATTTGCAACCAGGCAGCCGCACAACGCGGACCAAAGCTTGTAAGTGATGTAAACGGTGGCGCATTTATTACATGGTATGATAACCGTGCCGGTAACTATGATATATATACACAGCGAATTGCTACTGGTGGTGCCGTGGTCTGGACAACAAATGGTGTTGCAACTTGCACAATGGCTACAGATCAATTAAAGCCAGATATCTGCTCAGACGGCGCTGGCGGTGTAATAATAACATGGTATGACTTTAGAAGCACAACAGATTTTAATATTTATGCTCAGAGGCAGGGACCCAGTGGAGCAATTGTTTGGGCTGTAGATGGAGTTGTTATGAATAATAATGTTGCTTACGCCCAAATTGATCCAAAGATAGTAAGTGACGGCATGGGTGGCGCAATATTATCATGGACAGATTATAGGACAGGCATTACAGCGGATATTTATGCGCAGCGTGTGAATACTACCGGTGCAGTTCAGTGGACCGCTACAGGTGTTATTATCTGCACATCAGCTAATGACCAGATAAAATCTCAGATTGTAAGTGATGGAACTAATGGAGCTTATATTACATGGGAAGACCATCGTAATGCAGGTAATTCTGATATCTATGCACAGCGTATAGCTTCTAATGCGGCAATAAACTGGGCAGCAACTGGTTACTCAATATGTACAATAGGAAATGACCAGCTTAATCCAATGATAGTCAGCAATGGCAATAGTGGAGCAATTGTTGTATGGCAGGACTATCGAAGCGGAAATAATTTTGATGTTTATGAAACCGGTTTTAATACTTCAGGTTTTGTTGCGATTGAAAATGGCGGTTCGATAATTCCGGATGAGTATTCACTTTCGCAGAATTATCCCAATCCTTTTAATCCTTCAACTAAGATAAGCTATCAGCTTCCCAATGCAGGTAATGTGAAAATAAGTATATATGATGCACTCGGACAAAATGTGAGTGTATTGGTAAATAAATCTCAGAATGCCGGTAATTACAGCATCGAGTGGAATGCAGGTAATTTACCAAGCGGAGTATACATTTATAAAATTGAAGCAGGAAGCTTTACAGACAGTAAAAAAATGATATTGGTCAAGTAGATCAATATCAAATATTGTGTACTAAAAGGTTATCCTGAAAATCCGGGATAACCTTTTTAACCTTTATAAAAATGTCTGATTTTTCTAATCCAAGAGATGTAGTTCTTTTTTCATCCCTTGGTATAATTGAATTAGCCTTAATCTTGTTGTAGTTTAGTAATAATAAAAATATCAAAATAAAATAAAAAAATTAAATCATAAATGGCGAAAATGCATACAAATTCAATGAATTTCAGTATAAAATTTGTGAATATATTAAAAGTTGTACTCATAATAACACTCTTTGCCCCTTTTGTGGCATTTTCCCAATCACCGGGTAACCCGGTAAGTATTGCAGGTAACCAACAAACTAATCCTGCAATAACAACCGATGGCAGCGGCGGAACAATTGTTACGTGGCAGGATAACCGCAACGGAAAATATGAGATATATGCCCAAAGAATGAACGGAGACGGAAATGCTTTGTGGACTATAAACGGCTTACCGGTATGTACGCAGGATAGCAATTTTAAACCAATGATAGTAAGTGATGGCACAGGCGGAGCAATTATTGCATGGCAGTCATATCGCGGAAGCGCAACGGCTGATATTTATGCTCAGCGTATAAATTCAAGCGGTAATGTAATGTGGAGTGTTAATGGTTTGCCTGTTTGTGTAGTTGTATTTGAACAGGATACTATTGCTATGGTAAGTGATGGGCTTGGGGGGGCCATACTTACCTGGCAGGATTACCGCAGTAACAACGGTTTTGCGGATATATACGCTCAGCGTATAAACCCAAGCGGAACTATGATTTGGACAGCAAATGGAGTTAACATTTGTAACCAGGCTGCTGCTCAGCGCGGTCCGAAGATAATAGGGGATGGTTCTGGTGGTGCCTTTATTACATGGTTTGATAACCGCGCAGGAAATTATGATATTTATTCACAAAGAATTGCAGCAGCAGGAGCGGTTGTATGGACAACAAACGGTGTAGCAACTTGTACAATGGCTGCTGACCAGTTAACTCCTGATATATGCAGTGACGGAGCAAATGGTGTTATTATAACATGGACTGATTTCAGAAGTTCAACAGATTTTAATATTTATGCTCAAAGAGTTGGTCCTTCAGGAGCAATTGTATGGGTAGTAGATGGAGTTGTATTGAATAATAATGTAGCCTACGCACAGCTCGATCCAAAGATCGTAAGCGATGGTTTAGCAGGAGCAATCGTTTCATGGACAGATTACAGAACAGGAACAACTGCTGATATTTACGCGCAGCGTGTTAATACAACAGGCGCGGTTCAGTGGACTGCAACCGGAGTCATAATCTGTACTGCAACCGGTGACCAGATTTATTCGCAATTAACAAGTGATGGTAATAACGGAGCATATATCACATGGGAAGATCATAGAAATGCAGGTAATTCTGATATATATGCCCAAAGAATAGCGTCAAACGCCGCACTGAACTGGGCAGCAACAGGGTATGATATTTGTACAGTTGGGAATGACCAGTTAAGACCTTCTTTAGTCAGTAATGGCAATTTAGGTGCCCTGGTAGTATGGCAGGATTACAGAAGCGGAAATAATTTTGATGTTTATGAAGTAGGCTTTAATACTACAGGCGTTATTGCAATTGAAAATGGGGGAGTAACAATCCCATCTCAATATTCACTTTCACAGAATTATCCTAATCCGTTTAATCCAACAACAGTAATAAATTACCAGCTTCCTGTTTCCGGGAATGTTAAGTTAAGTATTATCGATGCACTTGGTCAGAATGTAAGTGTACTCGTAAATGAAACACAAAGTGCGGGTGATCATAGCGTTAAGTGGAATGCAGCAGGATACCCGAGCGGGATATATTTTTACAAGATTGAAGCAGGCTCGTTTAGTTCAATAATGAAAATGATTTTAATTAAGTAATCTGAAGCTCAAAAAATAAATATAGAAGTGAAAAAATCATTTTTCATTCTGATTGGGATCATATTGCTGATATACTTATGCTTCACAATTGTTACACTGGCAAGCTGAATAGAAAACTTGTCAATACATATTCAAACTGTAAATAAGTTTTAATCAAGCAGTGGCGGTAACATCGCAAATAATTCATTCGCATTTGGCTGTGCAGAAACTAAATTTTCTCCTACTTATGTATCTGCTGTTATTGGCCTGATGTGTATCGCATGAGCCGCCACTCTTGAATATTCGCGAAAATGATAAATTTTAAACAATAGAAGGATATAAAAAAATGTCAATGAAAAAAATAAATGGAGTTTTCTTAAGTTTTCTTGTAGGAAGCGCAATTGGAGGCACTATTGCATTGTTATATGCGCCTAAATCGGGGAAACACTTAAGAAAAGATATAAGCAGAAAAACAAACGACCTTATTGATGAAGGCAAGAAACTGACCTATGATACCTGGAATGGAGCAAAGGAAGCTGCTGAAAATACTTTCGAAACAGCAAATGATTTTCTCAATAAAGGTGTTGATAAGATAACTCATAAATCAGAAAAGTTAAAAAATGCTTTTAAATTGGGCATAGATACTTTCAAAGATGAAAGAAGCTCCAGTAAAACAAAAAACAATTTGTATGACGATGATACAGAAAAAATTCACACAAAAATAACTTAAAGATTGTTTCAAATATACTTTTTCTCCTTCAATAATGTTGTAGTAACAGCAACATTAGACGTCATCTTAGGCACTGCAGAGAAATTGAATTTCCCCGTACAATGTTTCGGATTCAATTTGGTACATTTTTCTCTGCAGTTCTATTTTAAGATCAATTAACTAACAATTAACTAACAATTAACTAAATAAGAGGTAAAAAAATGTTATGGACAATATTTGTAATACTATTAATACTCTGGCTACTCGGTTTCAGCTTTTCATTTGGTGGCGGATTAATTCACATTCTTCTGGTAGTAGCAGTAATTGTATTGATATTCAACCTCATTTCTGGCAGAAAAACAGTTTAGAGAAATAGAACACTTTAAGAATTTTTTTGTATGAACGATATTAGTGCCTGATGATCAAATCATTTCGACATTCAGGAATCAATTTCGACAAAAAAGATACATATTCAAAAATAACTAAACAAAATAAAATGAAACCAAGATTAAAATTTTTACAATTTTCTTCATCTGCAGTACTGGCAGTGATATTTGTTATTATTGCCGGCTGTTCTGATACCGCAACTGATCCTATTACTACATATATTAATAACCCAAATGTAGCTTCATTTGATAGTATCGGTGTGGATGAAGATTCAGCTGCTTTTTACTCATACACCGGTCTTAATTTATTAAACGGTGTTAATACCTTAGATACAGCAAATTCACGTGATTGCAGTTTAAATGATCTGAATAACTTAGGAATGGATTTCTATCTTCAAAATGGCCAGTTCTTAAATAATGTTTTACCCGCTGGATATGAGATAAGATTTTTCAGGGTTAGCTCAGATATGAGTGTATCTGAATTTGATACATTATCATCAATTACAACTACAGGTCATGATTCACTCAGAGCTGTTGATTTTACCGAAGACGGCACAAGCAGCTGGGGATATTTTAATACTCAGATGACAACAATGCCCGTTTATTGCTTCTGGCTTAAAGGCAGAAAAGATGCAGGAGTTACTTCCAAAAATGTTTACGGAATACTTCAGCCCAGAGAAGCTACCGATAGATTACCGTTATCTGTGTATGGCTATAGAATGTCTTTCCGCGTCAGGATCAATACAAATGGCGACAATGACTTCAGAAAGCAAATTTTAAGCGTTCAATAGTTTAATTGAAGGTAAGAAAATGGATATTGGTTTATAAGTATCAGAATTAACAATAGTTTAATACTCAACCAAAGGATGTAGTCCTTAAATCATCCTGTAGGCTGATTGTTTTAAGTTGAGTATGTAAGTACATTTGTCTAATTAAAGTTTCAAAAACAATAAAAGATTCAAAAATTTAAAAACATTTAAAGGAGAATTAAAAATTGAAAAAAGTTAATACGTTAGTAATTGTATTAGTGTTATTATTTGCAGCTTCAGGCTTAAAAGCTCAGACTTATCCTGTGCCTAAATGGAACGTTCATTTACATGGTGGTTATACTATACCGCTTCCTGATCTGAAAGGTGAATATCCGACAGATATTATTAATGTTAAGAACCCAACACCGTATTTCATGAAAGCCGGGTTCAATTTTGGCGCAGATGCAAAATACTATGTAGATAAAAAAAGTACTTTCGGTATTTTAGCTAGTTTAACTTATACAATGATGAGCAGCGGCGATATAGGAACAAATGATAGTTCATTCGGTATAGGAACTTTCAGAACCGATATGAATATATTTACTATAGGTCTTGGCGCGGAATATGACTTCGCACCAAAGAGGCCGGCTAACCCGTTTGTTAATGTTCAGTTTACAACAAATATTGTCGGAGGAAAAACTAAATTTGATCAAAGTGGCAGCGGAGGAATTCCAAGTTTTTCAGCAAATATGACATCTGCAGTAAGATTTGGCGCAATGTTTACAGCTGGTGTTGATGTAAAATTAAGTAAAAGCGTTGGTGTTGTCCTAGGTGGAAGATATGCGTTTGCGAATTTATTCGGAAAAGATTCAACAGCAGGCACAAGCACAACTTACGGGCTGAATGATAAAGAAACAACTACCCAAAAATCAAAGAAAATGGCATACCTGCAGCTTTATGCAGGTGTAAGTTTCTATTTTGGTCAACAAAAAAGATTAGTTAAGAAGAAATAATTATCTTTTCATAATCAATTTAGCTCAATTATATCCGGATCGGGTTGCCCCCATGCACTTGATCCGGAATTGAGTTTTTCTTTCGAATCACGAATTACAATGTAAACCCCTTATTCTGTATCTTACAAATAGTTCTATCCAATCCTGTAACTTCCAAAACACTCTTTGGAATTCTAAATTTGGATCAATTCAAAAATACAAATTTCAATAAATTAATCTAATAATAAAATGAAAACAACAATTTTCTCAATGTTATTTATAATGTGTCTTGCAGCAACGTCATTTGGACAGTTAAAAGAAAGAGATAATTTAATGGGTGGAACACTTGGATTCTGGGCCCGTAATAATACTCCGACATTTGGTTTTAATTATGAAAACGAGATAACACAGGCAGGAGTTGTAGCTATCGGCTTAGGTGCGCTTGCCAGGTATTCCAGCTTTCCTGATGACAGGCTTGAAAGATTCTCAAACCTCTTCTTAGGCGGCCAGGCTAACTTTAATTTTAATCAAATAGGGAGCGGTAAATTTGTTCCGTTTCTTGGGGTTGTATTAGGGTTTTATTCCTCATCACCAAATGGCACTTCATTAAAGCAAAACGGTCTTTGGGCTTGGGGACAGGGCGGAATGAGATACTTCTTTAGTCCGGCAGTAGCAGGTGTTGTAAGGTTTGGGCTTGGCACATTCAATTTTAACGCTTTGGAATTAGGCGTTGATTTCAAATTCTAGTTTCTTGATTTTAATTTAAATGAAGTGAGTATCAAAATGAAAACAAAAAATATATTCAGAGCTATGGGAATGTTATTTATTATGACTGCAATGTTTCTACTGTCATCCTGTACAAAAACAGCAGATAGTAATTTAACAAAAGAACAGCTGGATGATAAGGATAGAAATCTGGAAGCTACGGCAGTTGAAGATAAAGACGTAACTGAATCAGATAACGATCTTACAACTGTAGATTACAAAGAATTTTACGAACAGCTTACACCTTTTGGCGAGTGGGTTCAGGTAAAACCCGAAGAGATCGGTATGAAACCGGAAACTGCCGAATCCAATACTTACGGCAATAAAAGCATTTCACTTGCCGGTTTGCTGGGTATCCAGGATGCATACGGCTCAACAACTGAAAATCCGGGAATGGTATATGTATGGAGGCCATCATCAAGTTTAGCGGTTACAAATGTTGAAGGAGTTACCCCGGTTTACGTACCATATTCAAATGGTAAGTGGGTAAATACAAATGCAGGATGGTATTTTAAAGCAAACACACCCGCAGAAGAAACTACTTCGCATTACGGCAGGTGGGTTAATTCTCCAACAGCCGGATGGTTATGGGTTCCGGGAAGAGTATGGGCTCCGGCCTGGGTTGACTGGAAACAAAATGATAAATACGTATCATGGGCTCCTTTGCCGCCTTCTGTATATATGGTTAACGGTTCTATGAGCTCGCCCGTTATTGATAATAACAACTATGTAGTAGTCGAAAAAAGATATTTTCTTGAACCGGATGTGTATAAATATAATAATGCATACTATGGCAATGACGATAAAGTTGTGGTAAGTGATTTGGCAAGCGTAGTAGGTTTGGTCTTAGTTGATAACTTGTTAATGAACCGCGGACCTGAAGTTAGCGTGATACAAACTATATATGGAAGAAACATTGAGTTGGTTAACCTCCAGCCGGTAAGAACGTACAGCGAAGTGAGATATACGGACAGAGAATATTACTTTTATCATCCGGGATTTAAAAGATATAAAAATAAAAACAAAAATAATGGCTGGTTTACTGTTAATGAGCCTAAATCCTTTAAGAAATATGGCGATTGGAAAGAAAATAAATCATATGAAAAGGAATATAAAAAAGAAGTAAAAGAGTATAATAAAGAATTAAAGAAAGATCAAAAAGAATACAGGAAAGATGAAAAGGAAATGAGAAAAGAAAATAAGAGATATGACGATGGGAAGATGTATGATGGCAATAAAAATGGCAAAAAGCAGGATGGAAATCGTGATGGAGACGTAAAAGGAAAGAAACAGGATGGTAATGATAACGGTAAGAAACATGATGGTAACGATAATGGCGGGAAGCACGATGATAACGGCAATAAAAAAGGGAAAAAATAATAGAACATAACCGGAGTATAGGTTATATATTTAATAAATACAATAAATCACAAATGAAAAAAATAAATTTAAAATACAGAATAAGCGCTTTAATTGTAGCCGCATTCTTTTCCATTGCACGGCTAAATGGCTGCGGAGATACAGTTACAACTCCACCACAAGTAGATAATCTTACTTTCAGCGGTGCAGGTTCACAGGATTCAATCGGTGACGGAACAGGCATATTCGTTATCGATACAGTAAAAATATTAATAAAAGATATAAAGGTAAAAGTTGCAAATAATAATGAAGATTCAACGAATTTTAAAGTTGGTCCATTTGTCCTCTTCCTCAATTTATCTTCAAACGTAACCGTTATAAGCTCTTCAATAGTCCCTGTTGGTAATTACAGGAAAGTGAAATTCGAAATTCATAAACTTGAGGATACTGAAGCAATTCCTGATCCTGAGTTTGCAGATGCAAACGGCAGATATTCTGTTATAGTGAAAGGTTCATATCTTGGCAATTACTTTGTATACAAGTCATCAAAGTCAGCTCACCAGATACTGCAGTTCCCGAATGATGTTCCTGTTGCTGCAATTGCAGGTACAAACCTCACATTAGTTGTAAGGCCGTATATCTGGTTCATAAAAAATGATGTTTATATGGATCCATTTGATCCTACTAATATGAATGATATCGATAATAATATTAAGGATAACATCAAAAACAATTTCAAAGCATTCAAAGATGATGATAGAAACGGTATTCCTGATTAGTCAATAGACATTAAGACAAATGGCTTCCGGATTTATACGGAAGCCATTTTTTCTTTGATAAATAATTGCAGTAAATTATATAAGTAACAATTGTTCATGAATATTCCTTTTCTAAAGTATTAAAAATATTAAGTTATTTATATAATTACAAAAAATTAGTTATATCCAAATGAAACAAGTTATTAACATAAATCGAATTTCTAAAAACTTTAAAATTATAGGTGCAAAATATGAAAAAAAATATTACTGTTTTTCTTATTATGATGTTTATTTTTAGTTTTCATTCCAGCAGTCAGTTGAAAGAAAAAGATAATTTACTTGGCGGATCAATAGGTTTTTGGGCAAAAGGTGAGGTTCCAATGTTCGGTGTTAATTTTGAATCTCAATTAACACAGGCAGGCATTGGCACAATCAGCCTTGGTGGATTATTCAGGTATTATTCATATACAAATAATTACAACAATGGTGATTCAAGGAAGTATACTTTTACTTCTTTTGGCGCGCAATCAAATTATAACTTTAATCAGATAGGTGATGGTAAATTTGTTCCGTTCGTAGGTCTTGTTCTTGGATACAACTCTGTAAATAATACATATACAGATTTTACTAAACATGGAGTCTATATAACCGATGTAACTTATAAAAGCGGCGCATGGCTTTGGGGACAGTTGGGTATGAGGTATTTCTTCAGTCCAAATGTTGCCGGTTCAGTAAGATTAGGTTTAGGAAATAACGATTTTAATACTCTTGAGCTTGGTGTTGATTTTAAATTATAATATATTTTTTAAATATATGTGTTAGTTTGAACTCTGATGATAAATTACACTGTGAACAGAGAAATCTGATTACTTTAAACAACTTTTTATAGACTATTTCTGAATACAAATGAAAAAATACTACAAAGTTCTCATTATTATAACGGTTTTTCTTAATGCAGTATGGTTTTCTTCCTGCGGGGAAGATGCAGTAACTCCCATCGTAACCACCAGCAATACATCGGATCTTACAAGAACAGGAAAATTTATATCATTCACATCTAATTTAACCGGAAACTATGACATATATCTTGCACAGGTAAATTCTAGCGG
>JBDTNV010000071.1:0-13960 GCA_039933555.1 Ignavibacteria bacterium | reverse complement strand
CAGGAAAATCCATTAACCCTTGAAGAAATTGGTGAAAAATTCAAACTTACCCGTGAAAGAGTAAGACAGATAAAGGAAAAAGCCATAAGAAGGCTTAAACATGCTTCCAAAAGCAAACAATTAAAGACCTACTTAGGATAAAAAAGAATATTGATACGCCGGAAATTAAGAAAGCCGGCGTATTTTTTAATTGTAATTCCTCCCAAAATTAATTTTACAATATTATGAAATTACTGCAAACCACTAAAACCTCAATTTTTATTATCCTATTGGCATTGCTTACAGTTGGATGCGGTAAGAAATCAGGTGGTGATAATTTAGTTAACCTGAAAGGCGGAATTAAGGGCGGCGGTACATTTGTATCAAATGAATCTGAAAATATCAGGAGCCTTGATCCGGTAGGTGTCAACGACGTTGTTTCAGCACACGTTTCTCACCAGATATATGATCTTTTAATTGATCTTGATACCAGCCTGCAGCTAAAGCCGATGCTTGCAAAAAGCTGGGATATTACGCCTGATGCAATGACTTACACTTTCCACCTGCGAAATGATGTTTTCTTCCAGGATAACGCCTGCTTCCCCGGGGGTAAGGGAAGAAAATTTACTGCTGAAGATGTAAAATATTCCTTCAACCGTGTACTTGATCCCAGGACAGGAAGCCTTGGATTTGATTTCTACAGGAATTATGTGCAGGGTGCAAAAGAATATAATGAAGAAATTACAAAAGCCACTTCAGAGAACAGGGCTCCAAAATTACTCGAAGTAAGCGGCTATAAAGTAATTGATGACACAACATTCCAGATAAAGCTGACAAAACCCTTTGCTCCATTTATTTATTACATGTGCCTAGGTTTTGCATATATTGTCCCAAGAGAGGCTGTTGAAAAGTACGGCAAGGATTTTTTCCAGAATCCCGTTGGAACCGGTCCGTTCATATTTCAGAGCTGGACGCCGGATCTTGAAATTGTAATGAAGAGGAATCCTAATTATTGGGATAAAGATGAATTCGGAAACCAGATCCCATATCTTGAAAATGTAAAGTTCAGGTTCATTAAAGATCTATCGCAGCAGCTGCTCGAATTCAAGAATGGTACAATTGATGATTCATACCGTATTCCAAATGAGCTGTTCAAAACTATTGTAAATGATGATAAGACATTAACACCGGAATATTCAAAATTCATTGTACAGAGAAAAACATCACTTTCAACTCAGTATTATGGCTTTTTGACAACAAGTAAAGCATTTTCCGATCCGAAAGTCAGGCAGGCATTCAACTATGCAATTGACAGGGATAAGATATTAAAATATGTAATGCAGGGCTCGGCAACTGACCCTGCAATATACGGAATGGTTCCTCCTGTTATGCCAAACTATAACGCAAAAGGTATCAAAGGTTTTACATTTGATCTTGCAAAGGCAAAACAGCTGATGAGTGACGCCGGTTTCCCCGGTGGTAAAGGATACCCGGAGGTAATACTTAATATCAATGAAGGCGGGGGAAGAAATACACAAATAGCCGAGGCAATACAGGATATGTTGAGAGAGATCGGGGTGACAGTTAAGCTCCAGCTTCTGCAGTTTGCGCAGCACCTTGATAATATTGATGCCGGAAGAAGTGATTTTTACAGGCTGGGATGGAATGCAGATTATCCGGACCCGGAAACATTTTTAAATCTGTTCTACGGGAAAAATGTTCCTGCTAATCCTAAAGATGTCAGCCCGATAAACAGCTTTAGGTATAAGAACCCCAGGTTTGATGAATTGTTTGAAAAGGCTATATCAACTACAGATGTGAAAGAACGAAACAGGCTTTATGAAGAAGCTGAGCAGTTAGCAGTAAACGATGCAGTTTGCCTATTCATCTTTTATGATGAAGACTGGAGGCTAATTCAGCCGTTTGTAAGAGGATATGCTTTAGACCCGATGCACAGGGTAAATATGAGATTTACATGGCTGGATAAATAAAAAATTAATAATTGGAATTATTTTAATTTATTAATTGTTTTAAAACATATACTTAATATATAGATTTTGGGTTTTAAAAAAATTTTAAAATAGCTATATTTGTCAAACTTAATAATTAGAAAGGAAAATCATTTATTTGATTAAAAAACTTTTAGTCCTCGGAATTTTTACATTACCTTTAATTCTGATTGGAATTACAGGCTGTTCAGCGTCCGGAAGCGATGATGAATACAGTGTAAAGACTAACAAAAAGACCAAAAAGACAGAAGAGGTTGCCAGTTTAACTGGTATTCAGAAAAAAAGCTTGATAGAGCAGTCTAATTTAGAAACTCTAACAAACATTGTTTCCGAATATTCCAATACTTCTGTTGATAGGGATGCTGTTATGATCAGGATCATTGAACTCATTAACACCCCGTATTTATGGGGCGGTACAACTACCAATGGAATTGATTGCTCTGCTTTTTGTCAACGAGTCATGAAATATGCATTAGGAATAGATATTCCCAGAACTTCTATAATGCAATCCACTGTTGGCGAACCTGTTGAAAGAGAAAATCTTCAGTTTGGAGATCTGGTATTTTTCAACACTATGGGTAACAGAATATCGCATGTTGGTATTTATCTCGGCGAAAGCGTATTTGCGCAATCTTCTTCAAGCGGCGGAGTTAAAACAAGCTCGCTTAACGAAGATTATTATAACACAAGATATGTTACAGCAAGACGTGTTATAAAATAACGGATGACAACTTATATTTTCAGAAAGTTACTGTATTCTATCCTGGTTTTAATCGGGGTAATTACAGTAACTTTTTGTTTAATGTACGTTATCCCCGGTGACCCCGCAAGGTTAATGCTGGGCCAAAGAGCAGATATTGCTTCAATAGACGCAGTAAGAAAGCAGCTTGGACTTGACGATCCTTTATATATACAGTACGGAAGATTTATGATAAAGGCTGTACAGGGTGATCTTGGAAGGTCTTATTCATCTAACAGGGATGTCTTAACAACGATCATAGAGACCTTTCCGGCAACAGCAATTTTAGCGGTTTCATCCTTAATACTTTCATCGATTATCGGAATCATAATAGGAGTTGTATCATCGGTTAAGCCATATACTACTGCTGATAACCTTTCAATGCTTATTGCATTAATTGGTATTTCATTTCCGCCGTTTGCACTTGGATTGATCATGGCTTTGGTTTTCGGAGCGTGGCTAAAATGGTTTCCGATTTCAGGTTATATAAACAACGGTTTAATTTACCTGGTTTTACCAATGTTAACCCTCGCATTAAGACCCCTTGCAATCATTGCGCGGCTTACAAGATCCAGTATGCTTGATGTTTTAGGTCAGGATTATGTAAGGACTGCCAGGGCTAAAGGTGTAAGTGAATGGAAAGTAATAATTCGGCATGCATTAAGAAATGCGCTAAATCCTGTTATCACAACTATAAGTGCATGGCTTGCCGCGTTATTAGGAGGAACTTTCTTCATTGAATACATATTCAACTGGCCCGGTATCGGATTGCTTGCAATTAATTCGATATTGTCACTGGATTTTCCGATGATACAGGGTACAGTTTTATTTACTGCTGTAATATTCATTATTGTAAATATGATAGTGGATATTATTTATGCATTTCTAGATCCAAAAGTAAAATTATCATAAACCATTAATATATTATTTTATGAAGAAATTATCCATTCTGGCAATAGTCTTAATTCTAAATATTGCCGCCGTGCTTGCTCAATCCAGCGTATTTGAACCATTCAGGGTCAATAACTTTAAAACGAATTCAGCATCAGCAGAACTTAACAAGGTTGTAGATGATGCAAAGATAGTGGATGTAAATTTTGATGTTGTAAACAGAATTCTTGATGCGAAATCGAATTCCATAAGCATAAAGATACCGTACAACGGCACTGACCTGCAGGTAACAATGCAGAAATTTGATATTTTAAGAGATGATGCGAAAATAGTTGCAGGTACTGAATCAGGCGATAAACCGCTTGCCAACAAGACTGATTTTGTTGCATATACAGGTAATTTAAATGATAAAAATTCGCCGCTTGTTGTTGTAACTTTTTTCAGGAATGATGTTACAGCAATGATCATGACCGGGCAGGATACATATGTTCTTGCCAGGCAGAAAAATTCAGGTGATTTCGTTTCTTATCAAAGCAGCAAGATGAAGATCCACAATGATTTCAAATGCGGAACTGATGAGTTCGCAATTCCTGAAAAAATAACTGAAGTTCAGAGAAGCCTTTCGGGTAACCTGAATCCCATGTCAACAGCTACATTAATAAGAGCTAATATTGCAGTAGAATCAGATTATGATTTTTTTACATTTCAGGGTAGCTCAGTTGAAAGAGCAACCAATTATATCATTGCGCTGTACGTCCCGGTTTCAGCTTTATATGTAAGGGATATTAACGTGCATCTTCAGATCGGTTATTTAAGAGTGTGGTCAACATCTGCAGACCCGTATCCTGATGCTACATCCTCAAATACAATACTGCAGTCATTCAGGTCTTATTGGAATGCAAATATGCAGTCAACCCCGAGAACTATTGCTCATTTTATAACAAACCGCCCCGGTGGTTTAGGCGGAATAGCATATGTAGATGTTTTATGCGCAAATGTTGCAAGCGGATTTGGATATGCTTTCAGTGATATCGACGGAGTATTTAATCAGCTGCCGGTTTACTCCTGGGATGTAATGGTTGTAGCCCACGAAACAGGACATAATTTTGGCTCTCCGCATACACATAACTGCAACTGGCCAGGCGGACCAATTGACAGCTGTTATACAGTTGAAGGCGGATGTTATTCGGGTCCGCAAATTCCAAGAGTTGGAACAATCATGAGTTATTGCCACTTAAATGCTACAATTGCTCTTTTATTCGGACCACTGCCAACACAGCTAATAAGAAGCAGGGCAGAAGTTGCGCCGTGCCTAAACCCGCTTACAGGATATCTTGTTGCAACTCCCAACGGCGGACAAATATTCCGTTCGGCCAATAATTCAATTGTCATTTGGGGAACATCTAACACTGGTACGGTGGATATAGAATATACCTCAAATAACGGTTCAAGCTGGAATCCGGTGCAAAGCGGCGTAGATGCGACGTTAAGAACTGTAACCTGGAGTGTTCCATATATCCCCACTACAACGCAGGCTAAGATAAGGGTTTTCCAGTCCGGTAACCCCGGAAGCGGTGATGAAAGTGACAGTGTGTTCCAGATACGGCCTACAATTGTTCCATTTTCACTTATCGATCCGCCGCAATTATACAGAACATATGTTAGTTCAGGTGATACTTCCAGACTGCATTTTACTTTTAATAAAGCAGGCACACTTCCGGAGTTCAAATATAAATGGACAATCGGAACAACAAATAATGTTTATTCATATACAACTTTAACCAATAATAACGGCAGTGATTCGGTATTATCAATTTCAAGAGGCAGGCTCGATTCATTAATAACAACATGGGGCGCTGCTAATGTTGGTGATTCGTTAAGAGTTAGATGGTCAGTGAAATGTTATACCCAGCTTGATTCATTGACATCAAGCACTAATTACTTAATAACATTCTTAAGAACTGTTATTGGTATTGAACCGATATCATCAAATATTCCTGATAAATATTTTATTTCTCCGAACTATCCAAATCCATTCAACCCGGTAACCAAAATTAAATTTGGATTACCCGCATCTTCTAATGTTAAGATAACAATATTTGATATGCTTGGCAAAGAAGTACAAATACTGGCAAACTCAGATATGGAAGCAGGCGAGTACTTAGCTGAATGGAATGCTGTAAACTTTGCAAGCGGTATCTATATTTATAAAATAGAAGCTGTTGACAAAAAGGGAAATAGCTTCATAGAAACTAAAAGGATGGTACTGGTAAAGTAAATTATTTTTCATAAGTTCCATTACTTGAAGTTTTCAAGAAAGCAATTTATTCTTAAGGAGCCCCTGTTATTAACAGGGGCTTTTTTTCGCAGTATTTTAAGTAAGCAATTCTGAAACTTTATGTAATTCTTATTATGTTTACACTGTTAGAAAAAAAATGATATATTATCTTAACGAAATATAAAAAATTATCAAATGGCTATAAATTTTAATAAATTTACAATTAAAGCACAGGAAGCAATTCAGGAGGCAGGCGAAATTGCTGTTAATTATTCAAACCAGCAAATTGAGCCCCAGCATTTACTTGCCGCGCTTATACAAAATGATGATAGTATTGCTGTATCGCTGGTCCGGAAAATCGGACCCAATATCAATACTCTAAGGATTAAAGTATCAGCATTGATCGATAAGCTGCCTAAGGTATCAAACACAACATCTTCAAACCAATTTTTATCCAATAACCTTCAGAAGGATCTTGATGAAGCAGTTACAATAGCCGGTCAACTTAGGGATGAGTATATAAGTGTTGAGCATCTGTTAATTGCGATTGCTGATGATAATTTTGAATCCGGAAAATTATTAAAAGAACAGGGCATCAACAAGGAATCGATTTTTACGGCATTGAAGGATGTGCGCGGAAGCCAGAGAGTTACTACGCAGGCACCCGAGGAAACTTACCAGTCGCTTAAGAAGTATGGCAGAAATCTGAACCAGTTAGCAAGCCAGGGGAAACTGGACCCTGTTATTGGAAGAGAAGATGAGATAAGAAGAGTACTCCAGGTTCTATCAAGAAGAACTAAGAATAATCCTGTGTTAGTTGGTGAGCCAGGAGTTGGGAAAACCGCGATCGCTGAAGGTCTGGCATTTAGGATTGTAAACGGCGAGGTACCTGAAAATCTAAAAACGAAAACTGTAATAGCGCTTGATCTTGGAGCGTTGATTGCAGGGGCAAGTTACAGGGGTCAGTTTGAAGAGAGATTAAAAGCTGTAATAAATGAAGTGAAGCAAAGTGATGGCCAAATAATTTTGTTTATTGATGAAATTCACACGCTGGTTGGGGCAGGTAAAACTGAAGGCGCGATGGACGCAGCAAATATCCTTAAGCCGGCATTGGCAAGGGGAGAGCTTCATGCAATCGGCGCGACAACACTTGATGAATATAGAAAATATATCGAAAAAGATCCTGCGCTTGAAAGAAGATTTCAGCCTGTTTTAGTTGATGAACCGAGTGTGGAAGATACAATTTCAATACTGCGGGGATTAAAAGAGAAATATGAGGTGCACCACGGGGTAAGGATAACTGATTCCGCTATAATTGCAGCCGCGTCTCTTTCACACAGGTATATTTCGGATAGATTTTTGCCGGATAAGGCTATTGACCTGATCGATGAGGCAGCAAGTAAGCTTAGAATTGAGATTGATTCAATGCCGGAAGAACTGGATATTATTGAAAAAAAGATCAAACAGCTGGAAATAGAACGGGAAGCGCTGAGGAGAGAAATTTCTGTTTAGTCTTCTTTTTTAATTTCCTGTTTTGTTTTTTTCTTTTCTTCCAGTAAAGGTAATGTGAAGAAGAATGTCGTCCCGTGACCTACTTCCGATTCAAACCATATCTTTCCGCCGAGTTTTTCTATTACTCTTTTGCATAATGCCAAACCTATTCCGGAACCGGGATATTTTCTATGGTCATGGAGCTTCTGGAATACAATGAATATCCTTTCGCTGAACCACTGCTCAATACCGATTCCATTATCCTTTACTGCGAAAAGCCACATCCCGTCTTTCTTCTCAGCGGATATTACTATTTCAGGTTTATTTTCACCCTGGTATTTTATTGCATTTGCTATCAGATTTTGGAAGACCTGAGTTACCTGAACAAAATTACCGTACACTTTGGGCAGTGTAAATTGTGTTATGCTGGCCTTGCTTTCCTTGATAGCTAATTCCAAATTTGCCAGCGCATCTTTGATCGCTAAATTGCAGTCAATTTCCTCTTTAATAGCGCGCTCAGTACCAACCCGGGAATACATAAGGAAATCAGTTATCAGCCTGTACATCCTGATAACTCCTTCTTCTGCCGAATTGATCTGCTCTTCCATTTCAGCGCCAAGCCGTTTTTTATACTTCTTATTTAAAGTTTCAATGAAGTTTTGTATCGATCTCAGCGGTTCCTGCAAATCATGTGAAGCGGCATATGAAAATACATAAAGCTCTTCATTTGATAGCGCAAGCTCCTCAGCATACCTTCTCAATTCTTCTTCAACCTGCTTCTTAAAGGTAATATCTCTTGAAATTGCGGAAACTCTTGTTACAAGTCCTGACTCTTCCCTGATAGGTGATAAAGTTAAAGATACATCTATGATACTCTTATCTTTTCTTTGGCGTTTTGTCTCAAGAGATTCAATCCTTTCACCTTTTGATACTTTATTCAATAAGTGATTAAGCTCATTATCCTTGAATTCGGGAACAACAATAGAAATATTCCTGC
This sequence comes from Ignavibacteria bacterium, assembly GCA_039933555.1. Taxonomy (GTDB): domain Bacteria; phylum Bacteroidota; class Ignavibacteria; order Tepidaquicellales; family OLB5; genus OLB5. Next base: position 5,576 of record JBDTNV010000071.1, on the reverse strand, counting down.
CTATAGCGTCCCTCTCCAAAAAGCCATAAAGCATTTCAGCACCGGGGTTCCAGCTTTGTATCTGTCCATCGATACTCATTGCGTAAATGGCATCGCTTGAGTTCAGAACTATAGATGCTAATTGTGACTTAATTTCTTCGTTCTTTTTCCTGTCTGTAATATCCCTTAATATTGTAATTACGTGGGGAATCGAATGATATAATACAGGAGTTGAAGCGACACTAACATCAATGTATGAACCATCCAGCCGTTTTATTGAAATATCAATCACGGGGACCTGCTTCATGTATTTAACCATTTCTTCAACTCTCTTTGCGACCTTATCCCTGTAAGAATAATGGATAAGCTCATTTAAGGTTAATCCGATAATTTGTTCTTCAGACTCGGCGCCAAAAAGTGATAATCCGGCCTGGTTAACAAATAGCAGTTTGCCATCCCTGTGAATAGTAATTGTATCCGGCGAAAGATTTACTGTACTTCTCAGTCTGTTAACATTATCCTGTAATTCTTCAATATCTTTTGTAAGTCCGGTTATCTGCTCTTTTGATTCTTTTGCCCTTCTTCTTGAAAATATTGCAAAGGCAAAACCAAACAGCATCAAAACAAATAATAGCTCAACTATCCTGAATCCTTCAGTATCCGCAGCAATATTCCGCATCCATACAAAAAAATCAAGCATTGATGCAGCAATAAGAATAATAATAATAATAGAAAATATTATGATTATATCTTTTAAGTCACTGGACTCTTTGGATTTTTTATTTGTTTCGTCTGGCAACTATTTCGCTTTTTAGTTCTTTCCTGAGATCTATGATCTCCTTAATTGTCCTGAAAATAATAGAAGGCCTGGCTGCGGTTGATACACCGTCAATTCTTGGCAAATGCTTAACACCAAGCTCTGTAAAAGTGTACCCCAAAAGACCCGCTCTTATCATTAACTCTGCATCAATGAATGCATCCTTAGTATTAACCTTTATTTTCTTGAAAAGATCGGTCTTAATGATCTTAAAAGCGCAGTCAATATCGATATAATCAATATCAAACACAAATCTTAAGAGCAAGTTATATACGAAACTGGTCAGTTTCCTGTATGGAGAGTATTGTTTTTTCTTTCTGTACCCTACAACCATATCACTGAACGGAAGGAGCGCAACAAATTTCCTAAGCTCGAGAAGATCGAACTGGTTATCACCATCGGTATAAAAGACATACTCAAATCTTGCGCTAGTGAACCCTTCCCAGAGTGTTGCCCCGTACCCTTTGTTTTTTTCATGGTGAATAACTTTCACCTTAGGATACTGTGATGCAAGTTTATCAGCAACTTCACCTGTTTTATCAGGGCTGCCGTCTTCAATTATCGTTATTTCGTAATCTTTCAGTCCCAGCTCTTCGAGTACTTCAACTGCTTTGTGAACCACCTTATCAATATTTTTCTCATCGTAATACGCAGGGAAAAATACCGAAAGCCTTATATCTTTATTCGTTATCAAGAAAATATCTCCATGTATTTTTTAATCCTTCGTTAAAACTATATTCCGGCTTCCATTTTAAGTATCGCTCCGCCAGGCGGTTATCAAGAATGTTTGCCTTCACGTCAAATTTCCTGCCCGGCAGGTATTTAACATTAAATTTAAGCTTCAGCACTTTTCTGAACCGTTCAAGGATCTGGTTTATAGAAAGTCCTTTATTGCTGCTTATGTTATAGATCCTGTTATTCGATTTATCTTTTATCGCTTTGTAAATTGAATTCGCGCCGTCTTTAATATAGAAGTAATCTCTAACAACTTTGCCGTCTCCCCAAACTTCAATGGTTTCACCTTTCTTAATTTTATACAAGAGGTGCGCAATTAGCCCCTGAGTTAAAAATGGATTTTGTCTCTCACCATATGGATTAGCAAATCTTAATATTTTATAATCCAAACCCTTTAAAATACTATAGAGGTATAAATATTTTTCTATTGTCAGCTTAATGATGCCATAGGAGCTGATTGGATCTGTGGGGTGTTTTTCAGTAATAGGAAGCTTAACGGGGTTGCCGTAAATTGTACCGCCGGAAGAAATAAATATAACTCTCTTGATATTAAATGCTGCGCATTTTTCAAACAAATGCAGCGAAGATATCAGGTTGCTTTCCACATCATAGAAAGTATTTGTATTTGAAGTTGCGGGCACTGTTGAGCTAACCAGGTGGACAACATAATCCTTTCCTTTTAGAGCTTTGCTTATATCAACTTCATTATTGAAGTCTCCTTCGATAAATTCAATTTGATCCAGTATATGCTGTACATTTTTCTTTGAAGCGTTTTGTTTATCAAAAACAGTTACCCTTATGCCGCTATTCAACAGGTCTTCTGCTATGTGAGAACCTATAAAACCCCCGCCGCCGAATATTATACAGCTTTCTTTCATGTTATATGTTTTTGCTCAGTTTTAATACATACCGGTAAGGCAGAAAATAGAACGGTACCCTGATTATGTTTAATATCTTAAAATATTTTACAGCCTGTTCTTTTATAAGTTTTAATCCGTATTCATGAATATGCCACTCATCCAGATTATTTTTTGAAGCCAGGTCCCACTGGCTATCTTTTGGTTCAAGGACACGCCTTAGACCGCTTTTTAACAGGATATTTTTAGTCAAAATAATCAATTTTTCATTCGGAATTGATAACGAAATTATGCCGTCATCTTTTAACACCCTTTTCATCTCCATTAACACCAGCTCAGGTTCCAGTACATGTTCAAATACCTCTGTGCATAAGACCCTGTCAAAAGATCTCTCAGCAAAAGGAAGCTCTTCAGCTTTTGCCAGTATCAATTCTGCTTTACCGGCTAATCTTTTCGATGCCCTGGCAATTTGTACAGGAGAAATATCTACACCTGTTAATTTTCCCTTTGTGATACGCTCAAGGATATGTCCGGCACCGCATCCAACTTCCAATACATCACTTGTGCTTTCAATTTCAGCCTGCTCAATTAGTATCCTGATTCGCTTGTTTTCTATATATCTGAAAAGCCTGTTTGGATGGTTATAAAATTTATCAAGATCGTGTTTAACTGCGTGAGCTTCATTCCACTCATAGAAATCTTCCGGAGAAGGCTTCATAATTTCTCAAAAATAAAGGAGCCGAATCTCTTATCTGCAGAAACTATCTGTTTTATTAATTTATATTTTGCAGTATCCTGCAGTACTTCCATCTGCACGTCATTTTTGAACTCAGGCCTGTAGCCGTAGTGTGATTCCCATATCACCAACGAGCCTTTTGGCGCTTCATTGAGGTTCTTTAAGTCAAGTTTCTTAAATGAGCTTTGGTTTGCCTTGTACTGCTCTGAGTAAAACATTATGAAAGTATGATTCGTCAGCTTTTCCCTGTCTTTTGCTTCCGGTAAAGTATCAAGGAATTCAGCGGTCTCCCTAACAGAAATATTCTCAGGTGAAAGCTTCTTTGGCTCAACAAAATAAAGGTGGACTGATGCAAGTATTACAAGAGAAATGCCAAGTGTAGTTAAATACTTTGTCCTTGATTCATTCCACAATACAATTGAGAGAATCAAAAATAAACCCACGAAGATTATTTTTAAATATTCCGTTTTTTCAAGCAGTACAAAGCCATCGGTTGCTTTTGAAAGGAATAAAAAAACAAGTATTGCAAAGGTCCCGGTTATAATGTAATTACTGGATTTGAACTTCTGAATTGATAAGTTGTTCAGGCCTACTGCAGCGAAAAAGGCGCAAATGGGAGATATATGAAGCAGGTATCGCCAGTTACCCGGGTTAGGCCCATCGCTCACCATTGTCAGCATCTGAATAATGAATATAGAAATGAATATTATGTAGAATTCTGAATATTTTTTAAAATAATCTTTAAATTTTGAAGTATCGTTTAAGAACCCGAAAAATCCAAGAAGGAATAAAGATAAACAAATTGGCCCCACAATAAATATGTACACTTTGAAATAATGCATTAAGCCCTGTGATTTGTAATTCAATCCCGCCACTGATTTCATTTCAGTTAAAACGAAAAACATATCACCCGTTTTGATGAAGCCGAGCAGATTGTATAGAATTGGAAACACAAATAAAGCGGCGGCGCAATAATATTGTTTTTTGAGTCCGAACATAACTGCAAAGACAATCAGCAGCAGCGCGATTTCCTGCCTGATAGTAAATATGTAGCCCAGTAATAGAGCGCTGAGGAGAAATTTTTCTTTTTTATAAAGTATCAGGAATGTAACTATGCAAAGAGCGGTGAAAATTTCAGAGTATGACCTGAAAGACAGATCAACAAAGAGCGGTTGAGTGCCCAGTAATAATGCGCCAATAATCGCAAATCCAACTTTGTAAGTCTTGATCATTACATAAGTCATGTAAACTGTAGTAGCCGCAATAACTGAATTAAATATAAGGACAGCGTCGTAGCTTATCAATGCAGGCAGGACCATAAATATCTTGTACCCGGGCTTTGGGCCGTTGCCTAAGATTGCCCATGGGTCTTTCCAGAAATTAAGCATATTTATGTATTGGGCAACTTCATCATCCTGGTAAAAACCAACGGCTATTTTTCTGTATGAAAAGTATAAAACAGCCAAAATTGGTATAATTAACCAAAAATACCTGGAATATTTGGTTTCGAAGGATGATTCACTATAAGGAATATTGAGAATCGTTTCCTGTTTTTTCGGAATGTTTTCTGCGGTTTTCTTCTTGCTCATAAAAAACAAATATATACAAGCAGGTGCTAAAATTCTATTCATTTTAAAGAATATAGAGTTTTTGTATTTTAGAAGAATTATCTCACCAAAAAATATATGGCTAAATCAAAAAAAGAAAATCCTACTGCCAGGAGGCTTGAAGATATTGAAAAGGAAATTGCTGAATTAAGTACTGTTCGGGATGAGCTCAAAGCGCACTGGCTGCTTGAAAAAGAATTGATATCAGGCATCAGGAATATGAAAGGGGAGCTTGAGAACCTTAAGAATGAAGCTGATAATTTTGAAAGACAGGGTGATCTTGCTAAAGTTGCAGAAATAAGGTATGGGAAAATAATTGACCTCGGGAAAAAGATCGAAGAAGGTTCAGATAAGCTTGCTGAACTTCAGAAGAAAAATAAAATGCTAAAGGAAGAAGTTGATTCAGAAGATATTGCGGAAATAGTTGCTAAATGGACAGGTATTCCGGTATCTAAGATGCTGGATAGTGAAAGAGAAAAACTCCTTCACATAGAGGCGAACCTGCATAACAGGGTAATAGGACAGGATGAAGCAATCTCAGCAGTTGCCAACGCGGTAAAGAGGAGCAGAGCAGGGCTGCAGGATATGAACCGGCCAATTGGTTCATTTATTTTTTTGGGTACTACAGGCGTAGGTAAAACTGAGCTTGCAAAAGCGCTTGCGGAATTCCTTTTTGATGATGAGCATAATCTTATCAGGATTGATATGAGCGAGTATATGGAAAAATTTTCAGTGAGCCGTTTAATTGGTGCGCCGCCCGGTTATGTTGGGTATGAAGAAGGCGGCCAGCTAACAGAAGCCGTTCGCAGGAAACCATACAGCGTTGTATTGCTTGATGAAATTGA
>JBDTNV010000070.1:0-13977 GCA_039933555.1 Ignavibacteria bacterium | reverse complement strand
AATATCGCGGGGTGGAGCAGCTGGTAGCTCGTCGGGCTCATAACCCGAAGGTCGGAGGTTCGAATCCTTCCCCCGCTACTAGGAAACACAGAAATCCCGTCTAAAATGACGGGTTTTTTGTTTATATAAACTTTGGTAACTTTGTAAAAATCACTGAATAATTTGAAGAAATCTACTGAAATAAGACAGGATTTTCTGGACTTTTTTGCCTCAAAAGGGCATAAAATTGTGCCATCAGCACCCGTTGTACCGCAGGCTGACCCAACCCTTCTATTTGTAAACGCAGGCATGAACCAATTTAAGGATATTTTCCTCGGTGTGTCTCCTGCAAAACATAAACGCATTGTTGATACTCAGAAATGCATTCGTGTTAGCGGAAAGCATAATGATCTCGAAGAGGTTGGACATGACGGCTACCATCATACTTTCTTTGAAATGCTGGGCAACTGGTCATTTGGCGATTATTACAAAAAGGAAGCTATCGAATGGGCGTGGGAAATTCTGACTAAAGTATGGAAGCTTGAAAAGAAAAGGATTTGGGTAACTTACTTCAGAGAAGATACAGAAACAAAAGAGCTTTGGGAAACATTAACTGATATTGATCATTCCCATATCTTAAAGTTCGATGAAAAGGATAATTTTTGGGAAATGGGCGATACGGGTCCCTGCGGACCTTGCTCAGAAATTCATTATGATTTTACAGATAAAGGATGTAAAGCAGGAGATGTAAATGCCGATAATCCCGATGTAATGGAGATATGGAACCTTGTATTCATTCAGTATAACCGTGACACAACCGGCCAGCTTGACGAGCTTCCTCAAAAGCATGTTGATACCGGTATGGGATTTGAAAGAATTGTTCGTGTACTGCAAAACAAATCCTCAAATTATCTGACCGATGTTTTCCTTCCATTAATAAACGAGCTAATTAACATAACGGGCAAGGAATATTCAGGCAAGTATGAGGCTCCAATGAACGTTATTGCTGACCACGTCCGCACACTGACCTTTGCAATTGGCGATGGTGCAATACCCTCAAACGAGGGCAGAGGATACGTTTTAAGGCGTGTATTGAGGCGTGCAGCGCGTTACGGCCGTAATCTGGATATGAGGACACCCTTTATTTATAAGCTGGTTGATACGCTTGTAAATACAATGGGGCATGTTTTCCCTGAAATAGTGGAAAAGCGCGAGTTCATAAAGGAAGTCATAAAAGGTGAGGAAGAAAGCTTTAATATTACTCTTGATAAAGGAATTGCTTTATTCACAGAAGAAGTTGAGAGAATGAAAACTGCCGGTGAAAAGACATTCAGCGGTGAAGTGGCATTTAAGCTGCACGATACGTATGGCTTCCCGGTTGACCTTACACAGCTTATGGCAAGAGAAATTGGTTATGGTGTAGATATGAAATCATTCAATGAGAAGATGGAAATTGCAAGGGGACTCTCGCGTGTTGACAAGATACTTGATACCATCGAACAAAATGAATATGATGACCTGATGAGAATTGAGGGTAAGCTTGTTTACGATCCGTACATTGATAGTGAAAGCATTGAAACTGAGGTCATAGGGTACCAGAATAAATTTGATAACGGAACAGGCGTTTTACTTAAGAATAATCCATTCTATAAGGCATCGGGGGGACAGGTTAACGATGAAGGCGAGCTTATTATAGACGGCAAAAAATATTCTGTACAGAATATTAATACTAAGCATATTGTTGAAATACCTCATTTAGAAGATCTGAATACACCGGTTAAAGCTACAGCCAGACTGAATTATCCCCGAAGGCTTTCAATTGAGCGCAACCATTCTGCTACCCACATTATGCACGAAGCACTGCGAAGAGTTTTAGGTTCACATATCAAGCAAATGGGTTCTTATCTTGATGACAAAGTGTTAAGGTTTGATTTTCCGCATTTCCATAAGCTTAAGCCTCAGGAAATTACTGATATCGAAGAGATAGTAAATGGTAAGATAAAAGAGGGTATTAAAGTATATTCAGAGGAAATGCCGATAGAGAAAGCTAACAATATTCCACATGTGAAGAAGTTTTTTGGAGAGAAGTATGGTGAATTAGTACGTGTGGTATTTATTGATGATAAGTTCAGCGTTGAATTCTGCGGCGGAACGCATGTTAAGGATACAGCTGATATTGGCCTGTTTAAAATTGTTAGGGAAGAAAGCATTTCGGCCGGTACACGAAGGATTTTTGCAAAGACCGGTGAGGGAATAATTGACCATATCAATGAAAGGACTGCGGAGATAGAAAAATTATCATCTGAATTGCCTGAGAAATATGCCAATAATTTTAATCTATCATTTTCGGAATTCAAAAGAGATTTTTCCGGGGCAGATTTCAGAAATACCGAGATGCTTGCGACTCTTATCAAATATCATGATTCAACAATAAGCTCACTGCTGGAAATAAAGGAAAAATATCTCGAAGAGAAAAAGCATCTTGAAAAAGAGCTTGCAAAACAAAAAGTGCAGAGTGCAGCAGGCTCTATTGATGAGCTGATAAAGTCTGCAATAGATGTTTCCGGTATTAAGTTAATAAAAGGTAAGTTTGATGTAAGCAGTACCGATGAGCTGAAAGATATCGGCGATAAGCTTCGCGAGAAAATGGGCAGCGGTGTGGGTCTATTATATGCTGTGATTGACGACAAAGTGGGTTTATGCGCCGTTGTAAGCGATGATCTCGTGAAGGATAAGAAACTATCTGCAGGTAAGATAGCAGGTGATGTAGCCAAGATACTTGGCGGCGGCGGAGGCGGTAAGCCTCATTTAGCTACAGCAGGCGGTAAGGATGTTACGAAGATTGATGAGGCATTGGAAGCACTGCCGGGAATTATTCAGAAGTATTTGTAATTTTTTATAGTTATTAGTAGCACAGACATTTGCGTGACCTTTAGGCCTGTCTGTGCTACTGAATCAAAAGCATCATAATCTAATTTGGAGTCTATTTGAAAGCTATCATTCCGGTTGCGGGTATTGGGACACGGTTACAGCCGCTGACAAACAACGTACCAAAAGTACTCATTAATGTCGCAGGCAAGCCAATGCTTTTCCATTTAATTGATGAAATTGTCAAAAATGGAAAAATTGATACGGTTATACTTATTATCGGTTATCTTGGAAATATGATAGTCGATGCGGTGAGTAAAGAGTATAAAAACAGTCCGGTTAAATTTGAATTTGCCCGCCAAAAAGAAATGCTGGGACTTGGCCATGCGGTATATCATGCCATAGAGCATGTTAACGATGAGCCGGTAATAATAATACTCGGTGATACTATATTTGAATTTGACCTTATGAGCTTTATTTCGGGGGAGTATTCAGCAATAGGATATAAAGATGTAGAGGATGTATCAAGGTTTGGTATTGTGGAATCAAAAAACGGCTTTATAACAAGAATGATCGAAAAGCCGGCTCCCGGAGTAACTGAGAGCAAAAGCGCAATTGCGGGAATTTATTTCATAAAGAACGGTTCGCATTTGTTCCGTGCTATTGAGCATTTGATGGATAATGATATAAGGACGAAGAATGAATACCAGCTTACTGATGCTTTAATGAAGATGGTCGAAGAAGGGGAGAAGATGATTCCGTTTGAAATTGAGAACTGGTTCGATTGCGGAAAGCCTGAAACACTCTTAAGCACAAATACATATATCTTAAACCGTGACCATTTGGAAGAAAATGAGCATGAATTTGTTAATGCTAAGCTGCGCCAGCCTGTGTATATTGGCGAAGGCTGCAAAATTGAAAATTCCGAAATTGGACCGAATGTTACAATAACAGATGGTGTAACTGTCACCAATTCAAAGATCGTAAATTCACTCATTTGTGATAATGCAATTGTAGAGAGTGCTGAACTTGAAAATGTTGTATTGGGCATGGGTGAAAAGATTGAGGGTAAACAGGAAAACATCATAAAAGCTGATGATATTTCAGCAGGATTTTAAATTGGTTTAGTTTTACTTTTTTTCTACAGGCCTTGCGAGTTTCATACCCCAATCAAACAGCCAGTTTGGCAAGAATTTAATTAATCTCGTAGCGTTGACTGTAAAGAAGGGGAACTGCACAATGCTTTTTCCTTTTTCAATACCGCGTTTAATGATCCTGGCCGCTTTATCAGTCTGCATCATAAATGGCATTTTGAATTCATTTTTATCGGTCATAGCAGTCTTAACAAAGCCCGGACGAACGGTAACAACTTTTATATTAAACTCTTTCAGTTCAATCCTGGCGCCTTCAAGGAGTATTGATGCCGCTGCTTTGCTTGCTGAATAACTTGTTGAGCCTGAGTAACCGCGAATATCAGAAAGTGAAGAAACACCAGCAATTGTACCGTATCCCTGTTTTTTCATAATTGGAATCAAATACTCCAGTACGTGCGCAATACCAAAGGTATTAACCTCTATCATTCTGAGGAGAGCATCGCTTGAAAAATTCTCCATCCAGTTCTTTAATCCAACGCCTGAATTGATGATGACAAGATCAATTGCGCCAAGCTTCTCAACTGCAAATTTAATCCCTTTGGCAACATCATCTTTCTTAGAAATATCACAATAAGAATAGTAACATATCTTACCCTTTGCGGTTATTTCACCGGATAGTTCAGCGATACCTTTTTCATTTTTAGATAAAAGCAGAAGGGTAGTGTCATCTTTTGCATATTCCAAAGCAAGCGCTTTGCCAATGCCCTGTGATGCACCGAAAATTACAGCATTCTTAAATTTATTCTTCATTGAGGAATTGAGTTAACAGCCTGTGGAAGTGGTGTACACCCTGCTCGCGCCTTGGAGAGTACCTGCCACGGCTGTAAAACCTTGACTGCATACCCTTTTGGACCATTTCTACAATTGCTTCATCTTCGCGCTCGACCCTATCAAGCCCTGAGCCTGCTCCTTTATCAAGTTTTGTGTGGTCACTTACATAAGTTATAAATGAGACTTTTGTGAGATCTTTGCCCAGAGGCCGGATTATGTTTATTGAAAGTCCCCATGGATAGTAATTCAGCATCATATTCGGGAAAATCCACCAGTAATAAGCCGCAACTTCGTTGCCGTAATCGGGTGATATTTCATGCATTCTGAAACACTCTTCACCCGGTTTAGCGTAGGCAAGCTGTAAATTACAGTTATCGAACAATTCGGTTCTGTATGTGCCGTAATCTACCTTTTCATTCAGCCCGCTGTGAACATATGGTATATGAAAACCTTCGAGATAATTTTCAACGTAAAGTGCCCAGTTGCACTTTACGAGGTAATCGCGGCTGCGGGTTGGCACATGAGTCATTTCACCAATTTTTACGCCATCCATCCTGTCATCAATTATCTTAGAAATATTGCTGAATGGTTTTACAGGGTCAAGTGATGTGAATATAAAATTATTCCAAATATCAAATGGTACTTTCGATAAATTATCTTCTTCACGCGGGAAGTTAATAGCATCTTCGCACTCAGGCATTGATTTGAATGAGCCGTTTAGCCCAAATCTTCTTCCGTGATAGCGGCACTGCATTAAGCGAACCACATCCGGATTTTCAACCAGTATATTCCCTCTGTGTGTACATACATTGGATAGACAGTGAATTTCGTCCTGCTGGTCACAGGTTAATAGCAGTGGTTCATCAAGAAATCCTTGAAGCAAAGTAAATGGGTAAACAGCCCCCGGAATTTTAATTGTCTCCACATCACAGGCTAAATGCCAGGATCTTGTGAATATTATACTTTTAACCACTTCATATACATCGTCACTTCTGTAAAATTCCGCAGGAAGGGTTTCAGCTTTCCTTATATCTGCATCGATTAAAAATTTCTTATTTAGCATGGTTCAATATTATACCCATTTATTACTATACCCATTTATTCTTTTTGAAATAGATGAAGAAACTCAGCCCGATTGCGCCCATTAATCCCAAGGCGAACCAATAGCCGTGAGCCCATTTGAGCTCAGGCATAATTTCAAAGTTCATTCCGTAAATGCTTGCAATAAAGGTCATAGGTATAAATATTGTTGAAATGAGAGCGAGATACTTCATGGTCTCATTCAGACGGTTGCTTATGCTTGAAAGGTATATATCTATCATTCCCGAGAGCATATCGCGGTATGTTTCAATGGTATCCAGAACATTAATAGTATGGTCATAGACATCGCGTAAATACAGGTGGGTGTTCCGAGTGATAAGCTCTGATTCACCCCTTTCAAGCCTGCTGATTGCTTCCCTTAGCGGCCAGACAGCTTTCCTTATATAAAGCATTTCGCGTTTTATCTTGTAAATTTCCGTTAAGGTCTTTTTCTCCGGATTGTTTACAAGCTCTTCTTCAAGACGTTCAATTCTATCGCCGAATACTTCGAGTATAGTGAAATATGAATCGATTATAGAATCGATAAGCGAGTAGACAAGGTAATCAGAGGTCATATTATTAATTATGCCTTTGTTATTTCTTATCCTTGTCCTTATTTCGTGGAATGTATCGCCCTCAATACCTTCCTGAAATGTTACCACAAAACTTTTGCTTAATATAATGCTTACCTGTTCGGGGATAATATCGTCAGAGGTTTTGCCCAGATGAAACATTTTAAGAACAATATAAATATAGCCGTCAAATTCATCCATTTTTGCGCGCTGGTCAACATTAAGTATATCTTCAACAACCAGCGGGTGCAAATGGATCGATTCACTGATTTTCTGAACAAGCGCTGTATCGTGAATTCCTTCAACATCTATCCAGCTTATTGTACCTTTCTGTGTGTAAACAGAGCACTCAACCGGATCTACAATTTCCTTTTCGTTAACCAGGTTACCTTTGTAATCGATCAGGTTAACAACAACTTTTTCATTGTGGACAACGTCTCCTGTGTAAACGGGAGTACCGGGGGGCAGACCTGCGGTCTTTTTCTTCGGCTTAAAAAGCTTTCTAAGCTTAATATATGGTTTTTTTACGGCTTGAGGTGTATGCATACTGCCAATTTAGCGTATTTTCTTTAATTAATAAATGTTTAGATTATTCATATTTATTTTGAAATTTTGTTGTTAGATTGCACCTTCCATAGAATAATATATGATTTTTAAGCAGAAAACATTACGATTAATCCCCGCAATTATGGCTTTTTTGTGCATTAATTGCGCATTATTGGCCCAGGCTGAATTCCCGCGGGTGCTGAAGACCTATATTAAGATCAATGATAATGCGAAACTTATCAAAGATTCAAAGATAAAGAACAGTACAGAGATACTTTCCATAAACGGTAAGGATGATACTATAAGAATATCAAATTACGATACAGACGGATATATAGTATATGAAATTTCCAAAACTGATACTTCAAAGGACAAAAAGGGAGAATATATCATACGAAGTACCTCTTATATATATAATAATTTTAAACTGCTGACTGAAAAATTTGATTCTTCTGCTGCTAACCTGAAGAAGTATTATCTTAAATATGATGAATTTTATAATATCACCGATGAGGAATTATACATACAGAATAAGTTAATACAGAAATACACCTACGAGTACGATGACCTATCAAGGCTGATTGAATCAACATTAAAAGATGCGGTTAACGACTGCAAGATAACAGAAACTTATGATTATAACAGCTATAATAACATGGTAAAGCTGATTGTGAAAAATAAATGTATTCCCGGAGAAGGCAAGGCAGTAGAGACGAAATTTAACTATACTTATGACGCAAGTTACAGAATTCTTGGTAAAAGTACTTTTTCACCTCTTGGAGAAAATAAGACCGAAACTTTTACTTACACATCCGAAGGTAAACCTGAGACTTCATATGAAATGATACGCACTGATTATTATATTAACAGGAAATATACATATGATAAGAACACGGTGAGGATCCAGAAAATTGAGGTAAAAGAAGAGCTGAGCACGAGCTCAGATGTTTTAATAAAATATGATAAATTCGGCAACCGGCTTGAAGAAGAGTATTACGACCCGGCAGGCAAGTTAATTTATACTTACAAATTTATTTACACATACTATTAAACATAAAACATATATATATGAGTTCAATTATTAAAGAAAATAAGGATGGCATATTAAATATCAGGCTTAACAGGCCGGATTCTTTAAATGCATTCAATACGGAAATGCTTATGGAGCTTCAGGGAGCATTTAAAGAAGCCATGAACGATGATGTAAGATGCGTTGTATTGACCGGGGCTGGCAAAGGTTTTTGCTCGGGGCAGGACCTGAAAGATTTTGAAAGCGAAAAGAAAACATTCAAAGAGGCTATCCTGACCAAATACAACCCTCTTATCAAACAGATCATGGAGCTTCCAAAGCCTGTTATATGCGGAATCAACGGTGTCGCAGCGGGGGCGGGTTTATCCTTAGCGCTTGCATGTGATTTCAGGATTGCCACAGAATCAGCCCAGTTAATAGAAGTATTTATAAATGTCGGTTTGGTGCCTGATTCAGGCTCTACATTCACTTTGCCGCGGATCGTGGGCCAATCCAAAGCTTTCCAGATGTGTTCAACTGCCGAGAGGATTACAGGCTCCATGGCAAAGAGGCTGGGTTTGGTGAATGTATGCGTACAGTCTCCCGAGGTATTAAATACTGCACTGGAGAAATATTCACGCAAATTTGCAAAGATGCCGACTAAATCACTTGGTATGATCAAAAAACTGCTTAACAACTCATATTCAAAATCTTTGGAGCAGATTCTGGATGAAGAGGCTGAAATGCAGGATATTGCCGGCAATTCATATGACTATAGGGAAGGTGTAAATTCATTTCTTGAAAAAAGGAAACCTGTATTTAAAGGAAACTGATAATTGGGCAAAGTAAAAAGTAAACCGGGTTCACAAAATAAACAAAAAATTTCAGCAGCAGTAACAGAAGAGAACAAATATGTTTCTTTGGGTTTGCTTGGTATATTTTTAGTTTTAGTATTTTTTGCCTCCTCATATAAAATATCCGGTGATGATGATATTTTCTGGCATCTTGCAACCGGAAGGTACATAGTTGAGAATAAGGTTGTACCTGATAAAGATGTGTTTGGGCACGTAACATCAGGTACTGAGTGGATTCCTTTTGAATGGGGCTGGGATGTCCTAACATACGGGCTTTATAACATTGGCGGGTATAATGCGATATTACTTTTCAGGTCACTTGCATTCTGTTTTATCTTTTTCCTTTACTATCTGCTCCTGCGGAAATTCAAAGTAAATTCATTCCTTGCAATTGCGCTGCTTTTTGTGCTGCTGGTATCTGTTATGGATAGGTTTTCGCCGCGGCCTCATATACTTACATATATCTTCTTTATTCTGCTAATGTATATTTTGCTCAGCCATAAATACATTGATAAGGCAAAATACAAAAGGTGGTTGTTTTTCATCCCTGTCATTTTCCTTTTGTGGGCAAACTCACATATGGGAGTATTAGCCGGAGGATTGATATTATTTGTCTTCACAATAGCGGAAACCATAATCTACTTAAAGAAACCGTCATTTACTTCAAATGAAATTAAAGCATTAGAGAAAATTGAACTTCGCAATTTGTGGATAATATCAATTGTATCGGCTTTAATGCTTTTGGTAAACCCACATGGAGTAAGCACATATATGTACGCTTACAGCCATACAAAAATGAAAATGCTTGAGACGGTCAATGAGTGGCAGAACCCGTTTTCGTCCAAAATTGATCTTGGTTTCATAATTACCCTTTACAAACTGTTTTTGTTTTCAGGTATTTTAGTACTTTATTATGCCTTTAAGAAAAAAGACCTGTTCTTTGGGTTAATGTTCATTGCTTTTACAATATATTCCGTTCGCGCGATCCGCTTTACAGTTGATTACGAAATAATCATGGCATTCTTCATAATTGTGAGCATAAATTATATTCTCAGTTTGATAAAAGATCTGAAGTTTAGAAACATATTAAACGGAAACATCCCAAAAGCCCTTGTTGGAGTATTTCTTTTGTATATAACATTTCAAATCCCTTCAAATGCAATTTATGAAAAGATTCAGTATTACAGAATATATGGCTGGGGCATCAACAGTGATTTTATTCCTGTACAGCTGTTTGATTTTGTTAAAGAGAATAAAATATCCGGTACAACCTATAATCACTTTGGTACCGGTGGGTATCTGGTGTGGAACTTCCCCGGCGAGAAAAACTTTATTGATAGCCGCAACCTGAATGATGAAATATTCAACGAGTATAATGCAATAATGATGATGCAGCCCGGATTTGAGAAGAAGCTTGATGATAGGGGAATTGATTATGTAATTTATTTAGACCCGGATCTCGTCAGAAGGCCAAACGACCTTAAATCAATTGTCATAAATTATTTCAGTAACAGTAAAAAGTGGAAGTTGGTATTCTGGGATGATAAATCGATGCTGTTCGTAAAAGATGTACCTAAGTTTGCTGATGTTATAAGCAAATACGAATATAAAGTAATAAGGCCTTACACAGCAATTTTCAATAAACCTGAATTTGAAAATAATGTTAAGCTGAATCCACAGCAGGCTAAAGATGAATTGAAAAGGAAATCAGATACAGAGCCAAAAGGCTACTTATTTCAGAATATGAACCAGGCAACTATGAGAATTTTGCAGGGGATGTAATTAATTTAGAGCAGATCAGGCAGCTTTTTCTTCCCTTGAGGCAAGCCACTCCCTGAAAAACATAAGTATAATTGACATTGTAGGAAGCGCGATTAACATTCCGATAAACCCAAAGAAATAAGAAAAAACGAAAAGAGAAAGAATTAAGATAGCCGGATGAAGTCCAATCCTGTTTCCGACAATTTTCGGAATCAGGAATGATGTTTCAAGCAGGTTTTGAAGCAAATATATTAATATTACCAGTGGTACCTGCAGGCCGGGGTCTCCGCTGAAAAGCGATACAATGACAGCAAGCGTTATTTCTACAAGCAGCCCGAAGTAGGGGATTATATTCAAAAGAATGCCTAACGAACCTAGGAAGATTGCAAATTTAACCCCAAGTATTGAAAGGAATATATAAACCACAATTCCATGAATTACAGATACTATTAACTGACCCCTTATAAAACTTCCAAGCAGTTCATCAATTTTTTGGTAATATTCAGATACTTTCGCTCTGCTCTTCTTAGGGAAAAGATCCTTGATAAGGTTCTTCAGGTTATCAAAATCTTTGAGAATATAGAATGTAAGAAATGGTATTAAGATTAAGTTTACAACCTGTGTTAATATTACTGAAAGCCCCACGAAGAGTCCGGATAAACCGCTAAGAAGAGTATTCAGCAGGTTTTCAAGCTTAGCAGGTAATTCCTGTGAAAGCTTGGTCTGCATGTCAGCTGTTGGTATCCCCAGCGTATTCAATTTGGGTATCAGAGTTATATTTATCCAGCTTTGCAGGTCTCTTAATGCACCCGGCAGTGATCTGATGAGCTCAGAAAACTGCGCTGCAATGGGCGGCGCTAATAATATTATTGCCAAAGCGCTGATAAGTAGGAAAGATACAAGAATAATTGCGCTTGCTATTGTGCGGGTGATCCTGCCCCTGGTCATCTTTTCTACTAGTGGATTAAGAGCATAAGAAATTATTAAAGCAACTATAAACGGCGCAAGAAGTGTTGAAATAGAATGCAGGAACCATAACGCAAAGATAATTGAAGAAAGTGAAAGTATTATTTTAATGAGTTTGCTTTTTCTGAAAGGGAAGAGAACGAAAATAATAACTCCAAATACAATAAAAGGGTTATGAAAAAGTTCAGTAACGGTGAACAGAACTCCGAATAACACGAGCGCTGTTACTGAAATAACAACTTCATGAATTTTATAACTATTTTCGTTTGCCTGAGTCAATTAACGCAATATAATATTAAATTATTTACCCGTATGCCCAAATCCGCCTGAACTCCTTGAGGTATCCGATAATTCGTTTGAGACTTCAATTTCAACATGTTCAACTCTGCAGATCACCATTTGCGCAATTCGCTCGCCGAATTTGACAGTGAAAGGTTCTTTGCCAAAATTTGTAAGCAGGATCTTCATTTCCCCTCGGTAATCGGCGTCAATTGTTCCGGGTGAATTCAGGATACCTATATTGTGTTTCAGAGCAAGTCCGCTGCGGGGCCTAATTTGAGCTTCGTAGCCAACAGGTATTTCAAGTATTAAATTTGTCGGTATCAGTTCAGTTGTTTGCGGTTGTAAAACAATGTCTTCTGTTGAAGAAGATGTTATATCCAGTCCGGAAGCATGTTCTGTAGTATAAACAGGCAAAGGGTTACCCAGGGTTTCATTTATTTTCTTTATTTTTAATATCATGGTATCATTATGAAAAAAAGATCAGGCAGCCATAGATAGCCGCCTGATCTGCAAAAAAAAGTCTTACTTATTTACTTGTTGCGATAGCCAATACTATAATTAATATGTATACTAATCCGAATAAAATGGAGAGTACAACGTTAATTATTCCCAGCCACATACCAATTTTGGCGAATGTTCTGCCTGCTTCGGATGATTCGCCTCTATCTATCTTGCTAAGCTCGCCTTTACCCATTATCCAGGCAACGATACCTAAGATAAACGGGCAGAATATATATGATAATATACCTGCAACAAGCGCTATTATCGCATTAGTGCCTGCGCTTCCGCCTGGGTTCATATTCATACCCCCTGATGTTGGCGGCGGCGGGGGAGGGGTGGACATACTTGGCGGTGGAGGCGGCGGGGGTGCTCCAAAATCTGTTGGGTATTGCAAAAAAGTTCTCATTAGTTTTCTCCTGTATTTTTATGAAGCAATTAACATCCTGATTTACCGTAAAATAAAAAACCGATTTCTATTTTTCTACAGAAATCGGTTACCATAACAAAAAAAATTATATATTTTCAGATTGTTGAATTTCTTACTTTTTCCTGTATTATCAGGGGTAATTGAGCTTTTATTGAGCTCTTGGCAATAAAGCCATCTGCATTGAATTCATCTGCAAGTTCTTTATATACACTGTCTTCATATAATGTTAAGATTATGACCGATTTCTCGGGCCATCTTTCCTTAATTGTTTTTGTAGCATCTAGTCCTGATTGATTAGGCATGCTTAGATCCATTAATACAAGGTCCGGATCCAGCAGTTCAGTTTTATCAATTACATCAACACCGTCAACCGCTTCACCTACTACTTCTACTCCGGGCATTGCCTGAATATACTGTGTCAGGAGCTGCCTGAAGTTATCGTTATCATCACAAAGCAGAATTTTTACTGTTTTATTATCCATGTTTTTATTTAGTACTGCCAAATGAATTAACTGTTTCTTGAAGCCAGTTTTTGCTGAGTAGTCTGTATAATTTCAAGTAATTCTTTGTGGATATCGTCAGAATTCTTGCCAATGTATTTATCTACCCTGTAGACCTCAGCAAGCTTCCTGTAAGATTGTCCTTCGTTAATTGAGATCATTACAACTGTAACATCCGGAAATTTATCCTTAATAGCGCTTAATGCTTCTATGCCTGATTTCTTAGGCATAATGATATCCAGGATAATCAGGTCAGGATATGTAGCTTCTGCTTTCTTAATAGCATCTTCACCATCAACAGCTTCGCCAACTAACTCCACACCCGGAATTGAGCGAACATATTGCGCTAAAGCACTTAAAAAGTCCGGATTATTATCCGCTATTAAAACTCGTACTATAGGTACTTGAGCATTCATTTTATTTGCCCTTTCTTTGTATTGTTAATCAACTTTAATTTAATGATATCAAACCTTTTTCGATTGCATACCTTACAAGGCCGGCAGTATTTTTTATTGCAAGCTTATGCATAATATTTTTTCTGTGAGTATCTACAGTATTATAGCTGATATAAAGAATATTTGCAATTTCCTGGTTAGAGTAACCGGAAGCAATCAGTTTTAGAATTTCTATTTCACGTTTTGTCAGGGGTACTTCTTTGTATGCGTCAGTTTTTTCAGTCTCTTTGGCTGTTCTGATGTAATTATCAA
>JBDTNV010000069.1:0-14007 GCA_039933555.1 Ignavibacteria bacterium | reverse complement strand
GGAAATTGTTTTGGTGTTCCTACCGTTGGCGGTGAAATATATTTTGATGAATGCTACAGGGATAATCCGCTTGTAAACGCAATGGCTGTTGGAATTGTTAAGCATGATGAAGTCGCTAAAGCAACAGCAAAAGGTGTTGGGAACCCTGTATTCATTGTAGGTTCTTCAACAGGCAGGGATGGCATCCACGGCGCAACATTTGCATCAGAGGAAATTTCCGAAGCATCAGAGGCAAAGCGACCTTCAGTTCAGGTTGGCGACCCGTTCACCGAAAAATTACTTCTCGAAGCATCACTTGAGCTTATCAAAACCGGGATTGTTGTTGGTATGCAGGATATGGGAGCCGCCGGTATAACTTGCTCAACCTGCGAAATGAGCGCAAAAGACGGAATGGGTATGGATATCAATTTAGATTTCGTCCCCGCACGCGAGGAAGGTATGTCAGCATATGAGTTAATGCTTTCTGAGTCACAGGAAAGAATGCTTGTTGTAATTCAAAAAGGCAAAGAAGATGAAGCCCGGAAAATTTTCGATAAGTGGGACCTGAACTGTGTGCAGATAGGCACAGTCACAAACGGTCCGAATGTAAAAGTATCGTATCATGGAAGTGTTGTTGCTGAGGTTCCTGCTAATACACTTGTTCTTGGCGGTGATGCGCCGGTTTACAAACGAGAATCAAAAGAGCCCGGTTATTTTAAGGAGCTTAGAGATTTTGATTTTAATTCGCTTCCTGAACCAAATGATTACAATGAAGTATTGCTTAGACTTTTATCATCCCCAAATATCACAAGCAAGAACTGGGTTTACCGGCAGTATGATACACAGGTAAGAACAAATACTATCGTTATGCCGGGCAGTGACGCTTCTGTTATCAGGATAAAAGGAACAACAAAAGCACTTGCAATGAAAACAGACTGCAACGGGAGGTATGTATATTTAAATCCATACAAAGGGGCGATAATAGCTGTATGTGAATCAGCGCGCAATGTTGCATGCACCGGCGCCGAGCCTCTTGCAATTACCAATTGCCTGAATTTCGGCAATCCATACAAGCCTGAGGTTTATTACCAGTTTCAGCAAGCCATTCAAGGTATAGGTGATGCATGCCGCATGCTTAACACTCCGGTTACAGGGGGCAACGTAAGTTTTTATAATGAATCACCTGACTATGCTGTTTACCCTACTCCAACTATTGGCATGGTGGGACTCATTGAAGACATAAGTTATGTTACTACTTCTTATTTCAAAAATGAAGGTGATATGATCGCTGTTATCGGCACTCCGAACGAGTCAAAAGAAAATTATATCGATGGTTTAGGCGGAAGTGAATATGTGAAGCTTATCCATGATAAAGTTACCGGTGATGCTCCGAATGTTAATCTTGAAGCGGAAAAGAACCTGATAAAAAATATCCTTGAGCTGACCAGGGGTAAATTTATCAATTCTGCTCATGATATTTCAGATGGCGGGCTTGCAGTAGCGCTGGCTGAATCCTGTATAATTAACAGAACCTTACCTATAGGGTGCCTTGTTAATATTAGTAGTAGAATAAGGAAAGATTTTACGCTTTTTAATGAATCTCAGAGTTGGGTCATAATTTCATTTAATGAAGATAATGAAGCCAAAATTAAACAAATTTGCGAAAAAAATGACACTATTTTTGCAAATATTGGAAAAACGGGCGGAAAATCGATTGTAATTAATGATGATATCAATATGACACTTGAAAATGCAATGGAAGCATACTATGATTCGATAGCAAATATCATGGAATTCTGAAACAACCTTAATATATTGATAAAGCTTAAATAGTTTCTGAATTTTTCCCGTCTAAAAAAAAATAATTAAAATTTACGCAAGATCAATGATAATAATGAGCAAATGGTATAAAATAATTTATGTAATCCTGCTCTTTATTTCATTTAATTCAAACTCACAGGTTAATTTACAGCAAAATTTTTCACTCACTGGGTTAAAGTTAAAAAAATCTACCAATGAATTCAAACTGCCTGATTTAACAAGCAAAACATCGTCAGTACTTCCGGTATCAATTGGTGTACTTGCAGTAATTTACCTTCTGAACCCAATGGTTGAATATACTGATAGAAAAGTATATGCGGGCCTGACAAAGGAATTTTCCATAGGATTCGGAAAGCTTGGCGAACACAGAACTGCGATTGAATATTCAATGGTGTTCGGTGGAAATATCCGGCATTATTTAAGATTTTCATATAAATATGACTTCCTTTTAGAGCCCGGGATAAAGCCTTCACATTTGCTGCAGGGTACCAGTGTTGTTTCAGTCGGTGGCGGTTATTTCACAGATTTTGACGGTAATGGTGTTTTCCCTGAAATATCTTATGGATACTCTATCAGGAACCATAAATTATTGTTCTATCCCCATATCAAATTAAGGCACACTTTCATGCTTTCAAAAGATAAATCTGATATAACAGATCTTTCATTTGGCATAATTCTGGGTATTGCCAATCCATTTATTGATGTTGACATAAAAAGAAAATATTAATTCAAATTACGATCTAATTTGTTAAAAAATATACTCCCAAATTCCGTTCAGAATATGCTTCTTGAATTATGGGGCATTTGTAATTTTTCACTGAGATTCTTCAGGGAAGTTTTTAAGCCGCCATATAATATTAATGAGCTTGTTAAACAGTTTTTCCAAATTGGCAATAAATCTCTTGCTTTGGTTGGAATAACAGGTTTCATAATCGGATTTGTTCTTGCACTGCAAGCTATCCCTACCCTGCAGCCATTTGGGGCTACTTCACTTATACCTACAATGATAGGGCTTAGTATTGTTCTGGAAATTGGTCCGGTAATATCGGGATTAATCTGCACAGGAAAGATAGGTTCGAGTATTGGCGCAGAACTTGGTTCTATGAAGGTAACAGAACAGATCGATGCGATGGAAGTCTCTGCCTGTAATCCTTTTAATTACCTGGTGATAACAAGAGTAATTGCAACAACATTCATGATCCCTCTACTCATAATTTATGCAGATACAATAGCGCTGCTTGGCGGCTATATTGCTCTGAACTTAGTAAGCGATGTATCAATTAGTTTATATTTCCAGTCAGTATTTGAAGCGCTTACAATAGGCAATATGATCGCTCCGGTAGTTAAGACTTTCTTTTTCGGTTTCACTATAGGGATTGTAGGGTGTTACAAAGGTTATAATGCAGATAAAGGAACTGAAAGTGTTGGAGTTGCCGCTAATACATCGGTAGTAATTTCATCATTAATGGTTATTATATGGGATATGCTGGCAGTTCAAATTACAAATTTAATCAATTAAGTTTTGGATAGCGCTGAAGTAGTAATAGATATTGAGCATCTTAAGAAATCTTTCGGTAAATCTGAAATACTCAAAGATATCAGTCTGAAATTAAACCGCGGTGAAACAATTGTTACACTTGGTAAATCAGGGACGGGTAAATCAGTTACATTAAAATGCATAGTAGGGTTAATTACTCCTGATTCCGGAACAGTAAAGGTTCTTGGCAAAAACATCCCGGATCTTTCTTATGAAGAGCTTCAGCATATGAGGACAAAGATAGGTTTTGTTTTTCAAAGCGGGGCATTATATGACTCAATGTCAGTAAGGCATAACCTGGTATTTCCTTTGCAAAGAAATACCGAACTTTCAGATGATGAAATCAATAAAAAAGTTGAAGAAGTTCTAAACGATGTCGGACTTTCTGAAGCAATTGATAAAATGCCTTCAGAACTATCCGGCGGTATGAGGAAGAGAATTGGGGTAGCCAGGACTATTATTATGAATCCTGAAGTTATGCTTTGGGATGAACCCACAACGGGTCTTGACCCTGAAACAACCCGCGATATCAGCCACTTAATTGTAAGAATGCAGCGAAAATATAAAGTAACTTCAATTGTTGTTACACATGATATGATATGCGCTAAAATTGTTGCCAATAAGATCGTAGTATTAAATAAAGGTACTTATACTGAAACCGGTACATATGATGAGCTGGAGCAATCCAAAGATGAATTTGTTAGAACATTCTTTGAAGAAATAAAGGATGACGAAGCGAGCAAATTGACAAATTATTCAGACACAGATTCAGACAAAAACAAAGTAAATTAAAATATAAATATATAATATTATGGAAACTAATAATGCCAAGAAAATAAAAGTAGGTCTTTTTATATTAGCAGGTTTTATATTATTTGTTGTTGCTATATTTGTACTGGGTGGCAAAGAAAACCTTTTCACACCTACTTTCAAACTTAAATCTGAATTTGAATCCGTAAGCGGATTGAAAACCGGCGGGTCTGTCAGGTTAAACGGAATCGTAGTTGGTTCCGTTGACGGAATAGATATCGAAACTTCGAACAAAGTTATGGTTACCATGACACTTGAAGAAAGTATCAGGAAGTTCATAAAAAAGGACTCAAAGGTAACTATCGGTTCAGATGGTCTTGTAGGAAATAAGGTTATTGATATTACTCCGGGCACACCAGGTGCACCTGAGATACAAAGTGGTGAATATCTCGGCTCAATTAAGCCGGTCGAAGTGGCAGATATTATGAACAGTCTGAAGGAATCCAGCGATAATGCTTCGGATATAACAAAAGATCTTTCAGAAATAACCTCTAAAGTGAACAACGGCCAGGGTACACTGGGTCAGCTGGTAAACAACGATACTTTGTACAGGAATGCAGATCATACACTTCAGTCGTTTTCAACATCTTCAGGGCAAATGAATGAAATTTTCGCGAAAATTGACAAAATGGTTAATAATGTTTCCGGTAATGTTGAAATAACATCCGTTCAGCTCAGCAGGATCTCAAGTGATATATCTGAGATAGTAAGAAAAATGAATTCAAGTGAAAGCGTAATTGGAACGCTGTTGACAGATACTACGTTTGCCAATAATATAAAAGCTATAATGGAAAACGCCAATCATACAACAAAAAATCTGGAGGACGGTTCATTCAGCTTTACACAGAATATGGAAGCGTTAAAACATAATTTCCTGTTCAAAGGCTATTTTGAGGATATCGGTTACTGGGACCAGCAGGACTGGGAAAAGAATATTGACAAAAAAGCGCTTCAATTAAGGATCAAGGAGCAGGAACTGCTCAAAAAAGAAAAAGAATTAAAAGAACTTGAACAAAAAATAAAACTTGAACACAATCCTGAAAACAAATAATCTGCTGTTTGCGTTTATGATTTTTTTTGTATTCTTTAACGGGTGCAAAAAAGATGAAGAAGTTACTACACCAATTGTCGTAGATCCGGTTGAAACCGGGATAATATTAAATGAACCTGCCAATAACAGTACGGTAAATATATTTACAGTACCTTTGAAATGGCAGCAATATTTAAGTTCTACTGTTTACCACGTTCAGCTTTCAATGGATGCAAATTTTGTTACACCTTTAATAATAGATACAACGGTTACTGCATTTGAAACAAACACTCCGCCGGGAAGATTAACCACAAATGTTTACTATTACTGGCGCATACAGGCATCACTTGGAAGCGGAAATTTTTCTAACTGGTCAGGGGCTTTCAGGTTCAGGGTCATACTTGCTCCCCCGCCTCCGCCAATTTTACTGCTGCCCCCAAACAATTCAACTGATCAGTCATTTCTTCCGCTCTTTGACTGGGAAGATTCGCCAACGGCCGAATTCTACAGGCTGCAGGTATCAACCAGCTCTTCATTTTCAAATATAATTTTAGATTCGGGCAATATTCCTGTTTCAGTTATGCAGAGCCCCTATTTTTATTTTGTAACAGGTACAAACTACTTCTGGCGGGTGAATGCTACAAATTCTAACGGCGTAAGTACAGGTGACTGGTCACCCGCGTTTACTTTCAGAACTATAGATGGGAATATACCGAGCTCAATAAGCGGAACTATAAGATTTACTGATAACAATTTTGTGCAGCCTCCGTTTTATTACAATATTGGAGCATTTAAAACCAACAGATGGCCGCCGGGCTCAAGTGATCCTGATTACAGAGACTCTCTCACAATACAATTTGTTAACAATGAATATATTGCTAATTACACTTTGAGAAATGTTGAAAACGGGACCTACAATCTGGCTGTATTTACCGCAAGCAGGCAGCTAAATTTTTTGTATTCCTATAAATCCGTTTATGGCTGTGATACAACAAGACTACAGTTTTCAAATTGTCCATTGGTAAGCCCGGGCGTAGTTACTATAAGTAACGGGAACGGTGCAGGCAATATTAATTTACTTTCATGGGCAGATTCGACCAAAACCATCTTCTAGCTTAACCTTAAATCATGACATAGAATAACTAATAGTAATTCACTATTTTAGTGGATTACTATTATCAATAACCAATTGTGCAATTTATGCCCTCCACAGCATTTATTCATAACTATTTATTTACTAATTCTATATGTTAAATCCCAAAAAAATCAGAAATTTCTCTTTATTTTTTCTTTCTGCAATTATTTGCTTAAATCAGTTAATAATTTCGCAGGTAAAAACGGTTAATGAAGGCAAATATTCATACCAAATTGTCGAAAACGATCCTACCAAAACCAGAATGTATAAGCTGGATAACGGATTAACAGTTTATTTGACTGTTTATAAGAATGAACCGAGAATCCAGACATATATTCCGGTGAAGACGGGAAGTAAAATGGATCCTCATGACGCGACAGGCCTTGCGCACTATCTCGAACACATGCTGTTTAAGGGAACGGACCAGTTTGGCACAAAGGATTTTTCGAAGGAAAAGCCGCTGGTTGATGAGATAATTGGCCTATACGAAAAATACCGCGGCACAAAAGATGAAAAAAAACGCAAACAGATTTATCACCAGATAGATAGTGTGTCAGGCTTAGCAGCAAAGTATGCAATTGCTAACGAATACGATAAGATGATGGCAATTATCGGGGCCAAGGGTACTAATGCATATACTTCTGTTGAGCAGACTGTATATACAAATGATATTCCTTCTAACCAGCTTGAAAAATGGATAAAGATAGAGTCAGAAAGATTTCGCAATCCGGTTATGAGGCTTTTCCATACTGAGTTAGAAGCGGTGTATGAAGAAAAGAACATCGGGCTTGATGATGATAACGATAAGATTTGGGATGAACTGTTTCTTAAACTCTTCCCAACGCACCCATACGGCACACAAACTACAATAGGAACAATTGAGCATCTTAAAAACCCTTCAATCAAAAAAGTAATTGATTACTATAACACATATTATGTACCGAATAATATGGCAATAGTCCTATCGGGTGACCTTGACCCGGAAAAAACCATTGAACTAATTGATAAGTATTGGGGAACCAGGGAATTTAAATCTGTTCCGCCATTTATCTCTCCCATAGAAAAACCAATTACAGAGCCAATTGAAACGGAAGTGTTTGGACCCGAAGCTGAAAATTTAATGATCGCATATCGATTCCCCGGAGCAAACACAAAGGAAAACGACCTTGCGACAATGGTTGATATGGTACTGGCTAACAGCGCAGTAGGCTTGCTGGACCTGAATCTTAACCAGAGCCAAAAAGTGCTTGGTTCAGGCTCTTTTATTTATACAAACAAAGATTATTCTTCACACATTTTATACGGCAATCCCAGGGAAGGTCAAAAGCTTGAGCAGGTAAAAAAATTGCTTCTTGAACAGGTAGAAAAAGTTAAGAAAGGCGAATTCCCTGACTGGCTGCCTGCTGCTATAATAAACGATCTTAAGCTTGCCGATATTAAATCGCAGGAATCAAACAATTCAAGGGCTGATAACATTGTGGACGCATTTGTAAAAGATGTTCCATGGTCTGACGCAGTAAACAGGATCGAAAGGCTTTCGAAGATCACAAAGCAGGATATTATCGATTTTGCCAAAAAGAATTATGGCGATAATTACGTAGTAGTTTATAAAAGAACCGGCGAAGATAAAAATGTTCAAAAGGTTGTAAAGCCTGTTATTACACCGGTTGATGTAAACAGGCAGGATAAATCAGATTTCGTGAAACAGGTAAGCGAAATGCAGACAGATGAAATTAAACCCGTGTTTGTTGATTATAAAAATGACCTGGTAGAAGCGAGTATCAAAAATAATATCCCCCTTTTATATAAGAAGAATGAAGAGAACGGGCTTTTTACCTTAAGTATTGTTTACCAGATCGGTGATTATCACAACAGCAAGCTTTCACTGGCTGCTTCATATTTTTCATATTTAGGTACATCAAAATATTCGCCCTCTGAGCTGAAGCAGGAATTCTATAAACTTGGCTGTTCATATTCAATTTCAACCGGGAATGAAGAAACATACATAACGTTAAGCGGACTTGATGAAAATTTTGATAAAGCTCTGACTTTACTCGAATCAGTCATCAAAGACCTGAAGCCGGAAAAAGATGCCCTTGATAACCTGGTATCAGATATACTTAAAGTAAGAGCAGATAATAAGTTGAGCAAAGATAAAATTCTATGGGATGCTATGTATTCCTACGGAAAGTATGGTTCAAAATCACCTTACAAGGATATCCTAACAGAAGAACAGCTTAGATCAATTGATCCAAATGAGCTTATAAATATTCTGAAGGATATTCCTTCATATAAACAGAAGGTGCTTTATTACGGACCGCTATCAACAGAAAGTATTACGGAGAAATTGAATTCCGAGTATAACATTCCCGAAGGCGGGTTTAAGGAAACACCGCAATTGACCAGTTATGAAGAACTGCCGACAAATGATAACACTGTTTATGTTGTAAACTATCCTGATATGGTTCAGGCAGAAATTATTATGCTTTCAAAAAAAGGGAATTATGATAAGGATAAGATTCCGTACATAGCATTGTATAATGAGTATTTTGGCGGCGGTATGGCAGGTATTGTATTCCAGGAATTACGAGAATCAAAAGCTCTTGCTTACAGTACTTTCTCATCGTTTACTACACCTCAAAAAATAGATAAAGCTCATTACAACATCGCATATATAGGTACTCAGGCTGATAAATTTCCTGAGGCAATTTCAAGTTTGTTTCAGCTGTTAAATGATATGCCCGCTTCAGAAATTACATACAATTCAGCCAAGGATAACCTGGTACAGAAATTAAATACTGAAAGAATAACCAAAGCCGGCGTACTTACAAGTTACTTATCAGCCCAAAAGCTTGGACTAGATCATGACATAAGAAAAGATGTTTATGAAAAAGCGCAGACACTTTCTCTTGAAGATATTCAAAAATTTCAGGCTGATAATATTAAAGATTCTAAATACACAATTCTGGTGTTGGGAGATAAAGATAAGCTAGACCTAGAGACTCTCCAGAAATATGGAAATGTAAAATACCTGACTCTGGAAGAAATTTTCGGATATTGAAATTCTGTTTTTGCAAGTAAAAAGCCGGATCCAGAATTCGGCTTTTTTTATTTCACGCTTCATTTACCATCATTGAAAGAAATCACAGCGATATAAGACTAATATAGTCTAATTAGACTTGATTAGTCCGATATTTTATATTAAGTTTGAAAAAATTAAGAAAAATAACTAAAAATAGAAAAATGGATAAAGAAAAGAATTTTGTTGCAATAAACTACATTTCCTGTAAAGATCATTACCGCCAGAGGTTTGAAGAATTATTCGCTTCGCGGGCTGGAGCGATTGATAAAATGCCGGGATTTAACTTTATGGAAGTTCTGAAACCGCAGGAACAAAGTGATAGTTATCTTATTGTAAGCCATTGGGATAGCCAGGAATCTTTCAAAAAATGGACCGGTTCACCCGAGTTCATTGAAGGCCATAAAAGAGGCTTTGAAGACCTGAAGAAAGCTAAAGAAAACGGCGAAGAGCCGCCAATGAGCTCAAGTTTTAAAACCTACGAAGTCATTGCGAGATGATAAGCATTAGTATAAGGCAGAAAATAAAAAAAATAGGTATTATAGGATTTATTTTATTTCTTTTAAAAGGTATTTTATGGCTTCTAATACCACCACTAATAACGTACTTTTCGCTGAAATAATTCTATTTTGGCAGTATTTAAGTAATTAACCTAATTACTGACCAAAATCTTATTTACTTATGATATAAGTCATATTTTTATATGACATCTATATTTAATTTTGTATGAGATTAAAAATTCAATTAACTATTTTTTCAAATCAAATATACAATAAATGAAAACGACATTACTAAAACACCTGATGCTTTTCGCACTGGTAGCTTTTGTTGGTATTCTTATTAATAGCTGCGGCAGTGATACTATAACAAACAATCAAGGAGCAACAACATTTTTGATAAACGGTACAGTTAGTTTTGCAGATACCACAAGAGTTTACACTGGTGGATCTTATAACGTATCCTGCTTTACCACCTGGCCTCCGGCAGGCGCACCAAGCGGAATAGCTATTATGACCCCGGTAATGATAGGCGGAGTTTATACCTCAACTTATTCAATTTCCGGACTTTCAAATGGTAAATATTTCCTTGCTTCAGCATGGACAAAAGAGCCATACGTAACAGGCGGAAATTACGTACTTGGAACAAACGGATGTGATACTAGCAGTATTTTTACCTGCATGCCTGATACCGTTACTGTAAGCGGGAATAATGTTACTGATATAAACTTTACAAGCTGGATAGATACTGCAAAAAAATTAATCAAGTTTTAAGATAACAAAGATTGATTAATTTAAATAATAATAACATCTTTCGCAGCACTTTGCTTTTAATAAGCAAGGTGCTGTGCTTATTTTTACTCTTATCACATTTATCCTTTGCTGAAGATAATACCGGCAGTATTAAAGGCAAAGTTATTGATCTCACAAATGACGGATTGGTAAGCTATACAAAGATAAAGCTCGAATCAACAGAGGGAACAGGCAGTTATCATGCTGAGACAAATGCTGATCTGACAGGAGATTATGAATTTAAATCTGTTCCGGCAGGAAGTTATAAGATCTCAACCACCAGACTTGGTTATGAAAAGGAAGAATTAATTGATATTATAGTTACGGCAAACCAGTCCAAACTGGTGAATATTTTCCTCACGCCGGTCAATATAGAAACCGATAAAATTAATGTAACAGCTACTAAGACAGAGCTTACCCTAAAACAGACACCATCATCTATAGTAATAGTAAGTTCAGATGAAATTAAGAACCGCAACCCGTTAACCTTTGATGACGTATTAAGCGACGTTCAGGGAGTAACAGTATTTAAGACAAGCGGTATTAACGTTCAAAGCCTTTCGATCCGCGGCTCAAGTGATGTTGCCGGCGGCGGTATTGGTAACCGTGTTTTATTGCTGCTTGATGGCAGACCCTCGCTCACAGGTGATTCCAAAGGAGCGCTTTGGTCATTAATCCCGGTATCAATTATCGAGCGTACTGAGGTTGTTAAAGGAGCATTCTCTTCTTTATATGGTTCATCCGCAATAGGCGGAGTAATAAATGTAATTACAAAAAAACCGACTTATAAATCATTTTTCAGTTTTAACGCAAATTTTGGATTCTATAACCCGTTAAATGACAGCTTAAAATTTTCTGACAAACTCCAGACTTTCAAAAGCGCTGATGTTATTCACAGTAACACATATAAAAAGCTTGCGTATTTGCTGAATTTCAATTACAAACAAAACGATGGACATGCCCAGCAGACTGATTATGAGTTTTACGGTGGACTTGCAAAGTTCATGTATGATGTATTCAGGAACAGGGATCTTGAAGTAACACTGCAGTACACAAAATCAAACAGCGCATTTCCTCATTATTGGAGGAAGGACCCGGGTAAAGTTGCTGATCCATATAAATCAGCGCCAACTTATTTAGGCGACAGGATAAAAAAAGAAACTCAAAGTGTGGATGTTTTTTACACAGCTATACCATCATCTGTAACAAAGTATACAAGCAGGTTCTATTATTACAAGCTTTACAGTCTTTCTTATTTTAACCCGAACAATTTCGTTTCAATACAATACGCGCCACCCGGAGAAGCGCTTGAAACAACTATAAAATCATATAATTTCGGGAATATTTCCCAGTTTGATTTCCAGTTTTCCAAACGGAACTATATGATAGCCGGTACAGACCTTCAGTGGAATGTTGTTCGCTCAAACCCTGAATCAATACTTTACGGCAATCAGCAGATCAACAATTTTGGTCTGTTTGTTCAGGATCAGCATAAGATCATAGAAGATAAACAGGGTAACAATATCCTTTCAACTACAGCGGGCGTGAGGATCGATTACAACAAGTTTGTAGGGATGAACAGCTTTGTACAGTTAAGCCCGAAGCTTTCTTTTCTTTTCGCGCCAAACACCAGTAGCAGGGTCTTTGAAAATACTTCCTTCCGCTTCTTAGTTGGCAGAGCTTTCAGGGCCCCTTCTATTGCAGAGCTGTATTTCAAAAAAGAGCTCTTTGGCGGATTTGATTTTATATTCAACCCTGAGCTTAAACCCGAAGAAATGGTTTCAGTGGAAGTTGGTTTCCGTAAACAGTATGAAAAAAGATTTACCCTTGATGTATCAGCATATATAAATGAATATGATAATCTTATTCAATATGTAAATGTAGGAGGCGCAATAAGCGGTCCTTTCCAGGTGCAGAATATAGCGAAAGCACAAATAAGCGGACTTGAGTTCTTAATAGATTATACCAGTTCATTTAATGTGTTTAAAAATCCATTAGGCTACTCATTTGGGTTTAATTACAGCTTAATTGATGCTAAAGACCTCTCAGCAAACAGGAAAGATGATTTCCTGCCATATAAACCAAGGCATTTGATAAATTTTTCGACCGACCTTAACTATTATGATTTTAACTTTAATGTAACCGGCAAGTATGTAAGCAAGGTTGATGAGGACCTGTTCTATAAATACGAAGAACCGAAAGATTATTTCCTGCTTGATATGAAAATAAGCAAGAAGTTTTTCGGCAAGGCTACAATATTCTTTGCTGTAAACAATATTCTAAATGAATCCTACCAGGAGCTTGAAAGAACTCAGGCGCCAAACCGCAATTTTAATTCAGGCGTAAGAGTAGAGTTTTAGATTTTACATTCATCCGATGACTGCCAGTGCAGTCACACTCAGAGTCATCGGATGAATAGATAAAACTTATTTAACCAAAATCATCTTATTTGTAAGCTTCATTCCACCTGCATTTAATTCATAAAAATATATCCCGCTTGGAAGATTTGCTGCGTTAAATTCAACTTCATATTCCCCTGCTTTTAACTCTTCATTTACAAGTTCAGAAACCTTTTTCCCCAGAATATCATACACTGTTAATTTTGCCAACACTGGTCTAAATTCGCTCATTGCGCCGGGTATTGAAAATCTAATTTTTGTTTCCGGATTAAAAGGGTTTGGATAGTTTTGCAGTAACTCAAAATTCTTGGGTATTCCCTGAGAAATTGGATTTATTCCAACCAGCGGATTATCTCCATATACTCCGTTATGCCTACTGTTATACTGCCACATCGGAATAATTATCTTTGCTGCTGTATAAGTTACTCCCGTATTCCACAAATAAAGATTTGTCATAGCGGGTCCGGTTGTACCGCCGGAGCCTGCGATATCAAGAATTCCATCCCTGTTCACATCACCCAGCATTGGCATACTGAAAAATGTTGCGCCTGAAGTGTTCATATCCCACCCTGCAACAGGTGAGCCGTCATGGTTGAAAGCGAGATATTTGCCCCTGCCGCCTGTTTGGGTATTATCATCGCAGATAAGCTCCATGTTATTATCGTTATCAATATCACCAATTGATATCTGGTTATTTATTGCCCATAGTGAATTAATCGGGAATCCGCTAAGCGCGGTTCCGTTTTTATTCCACGCATTCAGCTGGTCAATTGGCGAACCGCTTAACACCTGGTCACCTACTGCAATATCAATTATATTATCACCATCTATGAACCCAACGGCGGGAGGTCCGTAAATCCATTCTGTAACAGCTTTGGGCCAGCCGCTCATAACTGTTGCATTATTTTTCAAAAGGTAAACATATCCG
>JBDTNV010000068.1:0-14191 GCA_039933555.1 Ignavibacteria bacterium | reverse complement strand
TTATATAATGTTTTTCTTTGATGGATTTTAAGTATTTAGAAATTTTTGCAGAATCTTTTTTTGAAACTATCATTATCAGGCCAATTCCCATATTAAAGACTTTTCTCATTTCATTATCACTAATTTTGCCTGCCTGCTGTATCAGGTTGAATATTGGATTCGGCTGCCACGAATTCCAGTTGATATCTATTTTAAATTCTTTTGGGACGACGCGTTTGGTGTTGCCTAAAATTCCTCCGCCGGTGATATGCGATATTGAATGAACTTTAAACTTTTTTGTTACTTTCTTTATTATGCTTAAGTATGACTTGTGTACTTTTAACAGTTCTTTTGATAATGTATTCTTAAGCGAAGGGATATATTTATTTATACTAAATTTCTTCAACAAAACTTTGCGTGCAAGTGAGTATCCGTTTGTATGAAGTCCGGTTGAAGGAAAGCCGATCAGCACATCGCCCTGGCGGACATTTTTTTTATCAATAATTTTTGAACGTTCAACAACCCCAATTATTGTGCCTGCAACATCGTAATCATCTTTGGCATAGAGTCCTGGCATTTCAGCGGTTTCACCCCCAATTAAGGCTGCACCGTTATTCTTACATCCTCTAACCAGCCCTTTAACGATATCAATAGCTACTTTAGAGCTTAACTTACCAAATGCCATATAATCAAGAAAGAACAGGGGAGCGGCACCACACACGGCTATATCATTTACAGAGTGGTTGACGAGATCTTCGCCAATTGTATCATGCTTTTTAGCTGAAACAGCAATTTTTAGCTTGGTACCAACTCCATCGGTGCTTGCAACAAAGACCGGGTCTTTAAAACCTTTTGGAATCTTGAAAAAAGCTCCAAAATTACCTATTCCGCTTATTACCCCTTTGGAAAAGGTTGATTTCACTAAAGGCCTTATTGAGTCAACAAATTTGTCACCTTCAGAAATATTGACTCCTGCAGCCGAATATGTAGATTTCATAGGCAAATATACCCAAAGTTCCCAAGATTAACAATTCACAAATATGCTCATATTTCTTTGTTTTTAGCATATTTGCGGTTTAAACAGTTTAAAGTGAATGTAGAAAAGTAGTATTTTTAGGTATTTTTAAGCTTTTCACCCAATATAACGGTTTACAGTGAGAGTAGTTCACGTGTTATAATGGTAACTTTGCTCAACATTAAACTAATAAAAAGACGTGAGAGCTGGCGAAAACAAAATCATTTTCACAAAGGAAGAAGCAGAAGCGGGGAGAGAAAAAATTAAGCAATTTAAGATAAACATCTCAAAGGTCATCACCGATGAGGCATGGAAGCATTTTCCTGAGCTTTCTAAGCTTGAACTTGAAAAGTTCGTGCTGTTTCAGGAAATTATTACCACTGCATCAGAGGATCTGACTTTCAAGATCAATAATCTGTCGGGTAAATCAAACCGGAAAACAGCTTAATTTTTTCCTGACTTCTTTTCAGGGTTACATTTTTAATGGGGATAGGATTTCTATCCCCATTTTCATTTTACTTAAATCATAAATTGGCCCTTAAAACAATCAAATAAAAATTTCCGCAAAAATCCTTTCGGATTTCAAAAAATTTAATGTAATTTTGTAAAAACACTAAAGGAAGGGTTTAATATTATGAAAATGAACTGGGGTATTATAATAGGATTAATTGGTGGTGGTATAGGATTAGTTGTAGGCTTAGGCGCAGTAATCGCTACAAAATCAATAGCCGGTATTATAATAATGGTTCTTGTTGTTGGAATAATGGGTACAGTGTTTTGGAAGACCTTATTCGGACCGATGATGTTGAGCCGGAGACTTTCTAAATCCGGATTTGCAACAACTGCCAGAGTAGTAGAAGTTCACGATACAGGTGTTACAGTGAACAACGCACCCCAGGTTAAGCTCCTGCTCGAAGTAACCCCTCCAAACGGCGCCACATACATGGTTGAAACAAAGCAGCTCATTTCAAGATTACAGACGTCTATTTACCAGCCGGGAAGCATGATACCGGTTTTGATCGACCTGAATGATAAGAACAGTATAGTTATAAACTATGAAGGTTCCGGCGGCGCAGCAGGGCAGCAAAACGCAGGTACTTATTCATCAAATGTTGTTCCATCAGGCCCGTGGGCAGGTATGGGACAGGCTGATGCTGAAAGAAAGCTGGTTGATATAGATGCAAAAAATCAAGAGATAATGTCTTATGGTACTTCATGCAAAGCCATTGTAACAAAATATACCTGGATGGGAATATATGTTAACGGAAACAATCCAGTAGTAGAAATTGAAGTCCAGGTTTTGCCTTCAGACAGGCCTGCTTTTGGCGGTAAAATGATAGGCCTTATAAAAGAAACATCTGTCCCAAAATTCCAGGTTGGGGAAGAGATTTATGTAAAATACGACCCTAATGACACTTCGAAAGTGACAATAGAACATTCCTGATGCAAATAGAGATATCATATATATATTAAATATAGTTAAGTAACAATACTTTTACCTGTTTCACGGTACATTATTGGTCATATGCCGACATTGCAATTGGCGTTCCAATAAACCATCCACTTTAAACATTTTAGTTAGTATTTTTCTGATTTATTAACATAAATTTGTTTTATCAAAAAGGGGGAAACATGCGTTCAGTTAAACTGATTATTTTTTTAATTTGTGTTAACACTTTATTCCTTTATTCACAGCAGCCCTTAAAGCTGAAAGTTCAGCGGAAGGTACCTAAGGTCTCAATTTCATTTTCCGCAGGTTTTGGATATGTTATGAGCTCAGCAAACGGTGATTCAAGAGGCTTCAGCAGTTTATATAATACCCCTAACGGTCATGTTTTCAATTCAAAAAATCTGGGTTTACAGGAAGGTTACGGGCTTGGCGTCACGGGCCGGTATGTAATTTCCAAAAATAAAAAAGTAAGCCTTACAAGCGCTTTGGGATACAATTTATTTTATAATACTTTGGATAAAGGCATGAACAGAACCAAGTGGAATGTTTTCAATCTTAGCGCCGGCGTTGAGTATAATTTCACACCTAAACAAAAGGAAAGTATTTTTGTTGGATATTCACTTGACTATAACCTGATGTTCGGGGCATGGCAATCAAATGTTACTTATCCGGATAATTCAGTTTCTAACATATACACAAAATTTAAGCCTGCAAGCAGGTTTGGTATGAGCGCTACTGCCGGAATGCTTATCCGCCTGAGCCGGAAAACTGATTTCCTTGTTGCATTAAAGGGTGTTTGGGTAAATGTGATACCAAAACAGAATTATTATACCAATGAACCGTATTCCACATTTATGAATGATTCAGGCAGCAGCAACGGGATTGAGCTTGAGGGCAGGAAAAATATAATTTATCTGCAGATCAATTTCGGGGTTATACTTCCGATCAGATATTAATAATCAATTTTTACGGGGAATGAATAGCAATAAAAAGTCCGGCAATTGCCGGACTTTTATTTTTGATAAACTATCTATAATTTTGTACAATCACTTTTCAATCAATTAATAATATATAAAAATGACGTATACGACAGTAGACGAATTTCTTGGTGACTGGGCTTTTGAAAGCGATGCGACACTAAAAGTTATCGGGAATATTACAGATCCCGCAATGAAACAAAAAGTTACCCCTACAGGCAGGTCACTGGGCTTTTTGGGCTGGCATTTGGCAGAAACAGTAGGCGAGATGATGGGCAAGACCGGACTTAAAGTTTTCACACCTGATTTTACAACAGGCCACTGGAAGGAAGAAAGTGCGGCTGACCTGAAGGAATGCTACAAGAATGCCTCTGAATCACTTGTTGAAAAATTAAAAGCTAACTGGAAAGATTCAACATTACAGGAAGAAGATGATATGTACGGCGAGAAATGGAAAAGAGGAACTACACTAAATATACTTATTTCTCACCAGGCACACCACAGGGGGCAGATGACGGTATTAATGCGTCAGGCGGGCCTAAAAGTACCCGGATTTTACGGGCCAAGCTATGAAGAATGGCAGGCAATGGGTATGGAACCGATGAAATAAAATCATTTATTATAAAATTACAAAAAAGCTGTTCTGCTTTAATAAAAAGGGAAGAAATTTTGAAATTTCTTCCCTTTTTGATGATGCTGTTATTAATTAACTATTTTATTAAGGTCATTTTTTTAATTTCACTATAACTTCCCGTATTTAGCCTGTAGAAATAAATTCCTGAAGAAAGATTAATATTGTTAAAGCTTATTTCATAGCTGCCCGCAGCCAATTTGTTATTAAGCAAAACTCCAACTTCTTTCCCTGTGATATCAAAAACAGATAACTTTACATCTGATTCACTCGCTAAATCAAATTTTATTTTGGTTGAAGGATTGAATGGATTTGGATAATTTTGATATAGCTTATAGTTTTCGGGAATGTTGTTTTCTATTTTTACTATTCCAATAAGGTTTAGTTTATTATATTTCACAGTAACCATATCATGGCTTGGCACCATTGAATTCAAAGTTCCCTGAACTCCGATATAACCTGAAATAAAGTAATTATCGTTCACGTCAACGGCAATTCCAAAAGCAGCGTCATCCAGATTTGCGCTTCCATCATAAACAGTAGATGATAAAACAATTCCTGAAGAAGAATACGATATTACTGCAATATCCTCACTCTGCTGATTTGTTCCGTGCCTGGTTGTACCGGCAACAAATATATGCGGATTGGCTTCTGAATGTGATATGGCAAGTGAATAAGGGATATCATCGCTATGCCCGACCCCGTCAAATGTTTTGTTCCACAATTGAGAGCCGTTTGAATTGTTGTACCTTAATGTCACAAAATCGAGGCCGTGATTATTTGTTTCGGTAGTGCCAATTACATAGGTTGAGCCCGTTACATTATCAACTGCAATTCCAAATGCATTATCATCATGGCCTTCAGGGCTATTAAACCTTGAGGTCCATAGAACCTGTCCGGCTGAGTTGTATTTAAGAGTTACAATATCCGTTTTGCCAATTTCCGCAAGGCTGGAGCCGGTAATGTAAATGTTATCGGAATTATCTATTACTATTCCCCATGCCCTGTCTTCACCTGAGGCGTTTCCGTTGTAATTCTTAACCCACTGCTCAGTACCGCCTGAATTATATTTTATGAGTAAATAATCATTGTAATTTGAAGAAGTGAACTTGCCATATCCGCCAACATAAATATTATTGTTAGCGTCTTTTACAATACTCATTCCGGCATCATCTTTGTGCGATGGGCCGTCAAAACTCTTTACCCATACTTCATTGCCGGCAGAATTATATTTAATTGTCACACAATTCTTTCCTGATGAAGTAGCGGCGCTTGTACCTGTTACAAAAACATTACCTGAGTTATCAACTATAATTCCCCAGGCTCTATCTTCTCCATTAGAGGTGCCATTATATAATTTTGCCCATTGCTGAGTACCACTAGAGTTGAATTTGACTGTTAAATAATCAATATTTCCGCCTGTTCTCGTTGTATAACCGCAGATATAAATATTATCATTGTTATCAATTACAATTCCAATAGGTTTATCTGTATTGTAACCGGTTCCTTTATATACCGATCTCCATTGCAAAGCTCCGCTATTGTTATACTTAATCAAAATAACGTCTATTCCACTGGTATCGTTAGTTGTGTAACCGGAAGTGTAAACATTTCCGGCTCTATCAACAACTATTCCGTAGCCCTTATCATCGGAATTTGACTGACCGTTATAAGGATTCAACCAGACCTGTGCATTGCTTGATACAGTAATTGAAGCCAATAAAAGTAATACACTGAAAATTTTAGAATTCATTTCTAGATAGTTAGATTATCAAAAAATATGAATTCAAACTTATCAGTTTCTAAGTATTATTAATATACCTGATATAAGGGGCAAATACCTCAATTACGGTATGTTTTTAAGCATTATTCTCTTATCCTATGTATTCATAGGCGTTTATACTGAAGGCAGAAATATCTCCGCCATCATGCACCTGGAACTCCCGCCACCAACTGTTTCTATGGTGTTTATACTTACTTCAACCAGCCTGCCGTATTTTTGAAGTGTATATACCTGATGTTCTTCAAAATTCCACATAGCGCTTGAGGAGAGAACAATTAAAGATTCTCCTTTATTGTTTTTTACATTCAGGATGTTTCCGCAAAAGTTCTTTAGCTGAAAAAATGTAATTTCTATTACTTCAAGCCTTAATGATTCAAGTTTGCTTAAAACTTCTTTTCTTTCGCCAATATTGATACACTCAGTACAAATGACCGCAAACCCGTCGCCAATACTCATAATTACATTGGTATGATAGATTGGATTACCTTGTTCGTCATTTGCGTGGAAGAAAATCCTGTTGCTTATAGGAATTTTCATCTCATCGCAATATCTATCAAACAAGATCTTATTTGTGCGCTCAGATTCAATTGCAAAAACAGCATTGTTTTTTCTATCTAAAACAAGGCTTCCCGTGCCTTCAAGTATTAACCCCTGCTTTTCATATTCACTGTAGTCAATAAAACGTTTTATATCAAAGTCTGATGATTTAAAAACTTCTTCAAGCATATCCTTATCACGCTCAAGCCTGCGGTTTTCACTCAGCATAGGGAAGAGCATTACTGTCCCATCTTCGTATGTAGCAAACCAGTTATTAGGGAAAACAGCATCAGGCACATCAAATTCCGTATCATTACCAACTACGTAAACATCTATACCTTCTGAAATTAGTTTTTTCGTCATCCCGTTAAATTCCTCTAAGGCTTTTGTACGGAGAGTTACAGCATCGTACCCGGGTTTATTCTGAAATGTATTTGAGCCTGCAGTCTGCAGGTTATATGCAAATGATTCAGGTGATACCATAAGAATACTGCTTGTAATTTGGGAAGGCATATAATTATTATTTATAGATTCTTTTGTTTTAAAACGACAGGCTTAGATCTTTTTGTGCGTATTTTGATATTTACCATTTCAACAAATACCGAAAATGCCATTGCAAAGTAAATATAGCCTTTGGATATATGCTGTCCAAATCCATCGGCAATTAATGTTACACCTATCAAAAGTAAAAAGCTGAGCGCAAGTATTTTAACTGTCGGGTGCTTATGGACAAATTCGCTTACAGCGCCGGAGGTAAACATCATAAATATCACAGAAATTACAACAGCTGCAATCATTATCCAAAGTGTATTTGTCATACCTATTGCGGTTATAACGGAGTCCAGCGAGAACACAATATCGAGTATCATTATCTGGGCAATAATTCCGGCAAATGAAATGGCTTTTTTCCCTGTTTTCTGCCCTTCTTCTTCACCTTCAAGTTTTTCGTGTATTTCAAAAGTGCTTTTCCCAATAAGGAACAGCCCACCAATTATGAGTATCAGGTCACGACCGGAAAACTCATTACCCAGCAAAGCAAATAGAGGGGCCGTAAGCTTCATAATGAGGGAAAGAGAAAATAAGAGTAGAACTCTCATAACCATAGCAGCTGCAAGTCCGGTTAGTCGTGCCTTTTTCTGTTTATCCGGCGGAAGCTTACCGGCGAGTATCGAGATAAATATAATATTATCTATACCAAGTACAATTTCTAGTGCTACAAGTGTTAAAAGCGCGATGGCTATTTCCATAAATGATAATTGATATCAAAATTTTAAAACAATACTGCAAATTACTCAAAAACCCGTTATAAATAAATCATAAAAATATTCATATATTTAATAAATTACTATCATTTCATTTGCAAACTAAGTTTTGTAACTTTGCTTAAATCAATTGGTAAAATATATGTTTGAGCATTCCAGAACAAAGCTTGCTTCTCGAAAGGTTTTCAGGCGCAGGATGCTGAAGTTTTTCTTAATAAGCGCCTCTATGTTCCTTTTATCATTATTTATCGGAATTATTGGTTATCACTTGCTGGCTGAGCTTGGCTGGGTTGATTCTTTCTTAAATGCTTCTATGATACTCGGCGGTATGGGTCCGGTTGATATGCTTAAATCTGATTCAGCAAAGCTGTTTGCAGGATTTTATTCACTCTTCAGCGGGGTAGCATTTCTTTCAAGCATGGCTCTTTTCTTGACCCCCATTCTTCACCGTTTCCTGCATAAATTCCATTTGGATGTTGATGAAGAGGGTAAAACAAAGAAATGAAATCAGCTCTTTCACTAAAACGAATAATAATATTTACCCGAAATGTCTCTTCATTGATTGAATTTTATTTGGGGCTGCTTGACAAACCCGAATCATACATCGATCAAGATGGGAAATGGGGCGAAATATTATGTGGGGAGACAAGTATAGCATTTCATTTAGGCAAAAAGAGAGGATCAAACGAACATTTATTCAAGTTGGTTTTTTACAGTGATGGTATAGCAAAGAAGAGAGAGGAACTGATGAAAAGAGGATATAGAACCGGTAAAATTTCAAGAAGCGGCAGACTGATGTTCTTTGATGTTAAAGACCCTGATGGTAATTTTATTCAGTTTTCAAACAGAAATTAATTAAGAAATATTCTGTAGTATTTAAGTGAGAATCGAATTCATCAATTATAAAACATATGAAGATTATTAAGGCTGTTTTTTTTAATTTGGATGATACGTTATTTGATAACCGTTATTCATGCCGCGAAGGCTTAAGAGTTGTATGGAAGCGTTATACATGTTTTCACTCGATGACAATTGATGAAATGGAGGCTGAATACACAAGGCTGCTTGAAGAGCTCAGGTTTTCTCATGTAATTTTCGGGAAGTTAACACAGGAGGAAATAAGAGATGAGATATTTAAATTCTTATTTCTTAACAGGGGAGTGGAGATAGATTATCACACAGCCCATAATGCAGCGGTTCTTTTCAGGAATAAATATGTCTCAAACAGAAGAACAGTCAGGGGGGCGGAGGAGCTTCTGAAAGCACTTTCGGGAAAATTCAGAATAGGAGTAATAACGAACAATTCAGATGCAGAGTATACTGATAAGATCAGTTTCACAGGTTTCGATAAATATATAAATTCATATACTACTTCACAGGAAACCG
The DNA here is from genome assembly GCA_039933555.1 of Ignavibacteria bacterium. Classification (GTDB taxonomy): domain Bacteria; phylum Bacteroidota; class Ignavibacteria; order Tepidaquicellales; family OLB5; genus OLB5. The sequence continues at coordinate 5,171 of JBDTNV010000068.1, read as the reverse complement.
GCGTAGGAAAACCTACACGCAGGATATTTAAGATCGCAATGGAAAAGCTTGAGGCATCTCCTGAGGAATCAATAATGATAGGAAATAACTGGAATTGGGATATTCTTGGCGCATATGAAACAGAAATGAAATGTATTTGGCTCAACTTAAATGGTAAACCTACTCCCGATAGGAAAATTGCTGATGAAATCAGATCACTAGATGACACTGAAAACATTCTGAGTTTGATAGAAAGAAATTAAAGAAAACTAAAATGCTTAAAGCGGTGCTTTTTGACCTGGATGATACCCTGTTTGACCACAGGCACTCAATGCTCACGGGGTTAACCGCTCTGCAGAATAAGTATGAATGTTTCCGGAGGCTGACACTGGATAAGTTTGAAACTGAGCATAACCGTTTAATGAATGAGGTTAACTTAGATGGCATTCTCGAAGGGCTAATGACGCTGGATGAAGGAAGAGCGCTCAGATTCAAAAGGGCGTTTAGTACATATGGAGTTGATGCGGATGAAACTGTTTCTTATGAGGCGGCAGGTATTTACCGGAAAAATTATGTTTCTGTAAGCAGGCTTGTACCCTATGCTAAGAGACTGCTTGAGGAACTGGGTGGAAATTATAAAATTGGCATTGTCACTAACAATCTAATTGATGAACAGGTACGGAAATTGAAGGAAAATAAGATCGACCACTTAATAGATGTAATGGTTACATCTGAAGAAGTGAAAACGAGTAAACCAAATAAGAAGATATTTGAAGAAGCTTTAAGGCGGCTTGAAACAACAGCCGGTGAAACATTAATGATTGGGGATTCGTGGCAAGGGGATATTGCCGGAGCATATAACTTAGGTATGAAATGTATATGGATGAATGTTTACGATGAAAAGTGTCCTGACCCCAAAATGGCAGCGGAAATAAGGTCACTTAAAGAAGTAAAAGGAATTATTTCAGATAATTATAAATAGATTAAAATGGTAAAACTATTTTTCTTCTTTTTAGTTCTAACTATGAATATCATGTCCCAATCTGCATTTGATAAATCTTCTCCGCTTGTTTCAACATACTCAATTGTAGCCCGTGACAGCATTACAGGTGAAATGGGTGTAGCTGTTCAATCGCATTGGTTTAATGTTGGCGCAATTGTCGGCTGGGGCGAAGCAGGGGTCGGAGTTGTCGCAACACAGTCATTTGTAAATCCTGCATTTGGCATAGAAGGCCTTGTGCTTTTAAAACAGGGCAAAACGCCGCAGCAAGTTGTTGATGAGTTAATCGCCGGTGATGAAGGCAGGGATTTCCGTCAGCTTGCAGTGCTTGACGCAAACGGCATTACTGCTTCATATACGGGCAGCAAATGCGTTGATGCCGCCGGTAATATCGCCGGTAAAAATTATTCCGTTCAGGCGAACTTAATGCTCAATAGCAATATTTGGCCTGCAATGGAAAAAGCTTTCAATGAAACTAAAGGTGCTCTTGCTGAGAGAATGCTCGCAGCGCTTGAAGCAGCTCAATTGGCAGGCGGTGATATAAGGGGGATGCAAAGTGCTTCAATTATGACATGGAAAGGCAAATCAACAGGTGAACCGTGGAATGATAAACTTATTGACCTTAGAGTCGAAGATAACCCGGCACCAGTAGCTGAACTTAAGAGATTATTAATCGTTCAGCGGGCATATGAGCATATGAATGCCGGTGACCTGGCAACCGAAAAGAATGATATGTCCTTAGCTATGACTGAATATAATTCAGCAATGGAGATGTTTCCCGATAACTTAGAAATGAAGTATTGGACTGCAGTTACGCTCGCCAATAATGGCCGATTGAGCGAAGCTTTACCGCTATTTAAATTTGTTTTTGCAGGAGATAAAAACTGGAAGGAACTTACTCCTCGTTTGCCAAAATCAGGCTTGTTAATTGTGAGTGAGGATGATTTGAAGAAGATAATGAATAATGAATAATGAGTAATGAATAATAAATAATGAGCAATGAGTAATGAATAATGAGCAATTAACAATGAGTAATTAACAATAAATTTTAAGTATTGGATAAAGAGCAAAAAACCAATGATACAGATATCCCAAATCTTGGGCTATCGAATCATGATATTTCGAGGCAAAGACTCCTGAATAAGAATGGTTCATTCAACAGCAGGCGAACAGGATTGCCGTTTTGGGAAACGTTTAATTTCTATCATTACCTTGTTGGAGTTTCATGGATCAAATTTATTTTATTTGTGTTTTTGGGATACACAACGCTAAATATGATATTTGCCGTCATATTTTACTTAATTGGGGTGGATTCACATTTGCTGGGAGTAATTGCTACCAGTGAGCTTGAAAAATTTTATGAAGCATTCTTCTTCAGCGCTCAGTCATTTACAACTGTAGGTTATGGCAGGATAAGTCCGGTTGGATTTTGGGCTAACTCTATCGCGTCTTTTGAATCACTAATCGGTTTAATGTGCCTTGCCATAGCTACCGGTTTGTTTTACGGAAGGTTCGCTAAGCCGGTCTCTAAAGTGCTGTACAGTAAACATGCGATAATAGCTCCCTATAAAGATGTAACAGGCTTTCAGTTCAGAATTGCAAATGAGCAGAAGAGTGAGCTGATAGATGTTGAGGTTAGAGTAATGTTCAGCATACTGAAGGAAGAAAATGCAAATTCACCAAACAGGAAATATTATAACTTAAAGCTTGAATTCAGTAAAATAAATTTCTTTTCGCTAATATGGACAGTTAACCACATTATAGATAGTGAAAGTCCGTTATTTGGTTTAACAAAAGAAGCTATGAATAACGGCCACGCGGAGTTTTTAATACTCATACAGGGTTACGATGATACATTCATGTCAAATGTTCATTCGCGTTCATCATACAGGCATAATGAAATATTATGGAATGCAAAATTTACCAATGTATACGGATTCGATGAAGATGGCAGAACAACAGTCGCGCTGGATAAAATAAGTGAAACTGAACAATCCTGAACGTAGTGAAGGATCCATAAAAAAGATTTAACCACTAATTTCACTAATTGCACTAATTTTTTAATAAGTATTATTGCTATTGCATAACATATCTTGTTTATCGACATCTAAAGTATCCACCCCGTTGTTGGTTTTGCTTGACTTTGTTTTTAAGCTGACCAACAACATAAATTTAATTAACTAATATCTTTTAAGGGAGGTAGCTTTATGAAAACTCAACTTACATTCAAATTGTTTTACTTTGCTGCGTTTTTTTTAGTTCTTTCTTCTTATCTCTATTCACAGGATATGAAAAAGCCGGATCCTGTTAACAATGAGACAGTTAACATGTTATTGGGTAAATGGGAAGCTGAGCCGTATGACATGATGGGCTCAAAATGGTCGGAATCTGCAAATCATTATTTGGCGTTAAATGGTCAGTTCATGTACATAGACCTGGAAGGTAAAGATGAAAAAGGTATGACCTATGCTGGTCATATCGTTTTAAAGCTGAACTCAGATGGCAGCTTAACCGGCTGGTCATTTGATGACTGGGGAATGGTGGGCACTTATACAGGTACAACAAGCGGGAACAAAATGACGATAAACGGAAAGTCCGATATGGGCACTGATGTTAGGAATATAGAAATAAACGGTAATACTATGGTTCACAATTTTGCTATGACAATGAAGGGTCCCGATGGCAAAGATATGACAATTAACCAGACGATCACTTATCATAAAAAGTAACTTATTAACAGTAAACAGTAATTGAAAAGGCATCTTTTAGATGCCTTTTTTATTTCCTGAAGTATTATCTTGTGAAACTTATCCGGCAGTTAAATTAAATATTAGGAGAGGCAGTATTATGAGAGCAGTTATATCTTTAAGGATTATTTTAATGGTTTTTTGTTTTACAATGATATCAACAGGTATATTCTCGCAGGATTACAAAAAACCTGAACCGGTTAACAATGAAACAATCAATATGATGCTTGGCAAATGGGAAGCAGAGCCATATGAAATGTTCGGTACCAAACGCGGGGAAACAGAAAATTATTACATGGATATCAATAACCAGTTCATGTTCATTGATGTAAACGGTAAAGATGAGACAGGGTTCACGTACAATGCATTAATAGTTATGAAGGTTAATTCTGACGGTACTTTAACAGGATATTCATTTGATGATTGGGGAAAGATCGGTACATATACAGGTACGGCATCAGGTAACAAGATAAATGTGAAGGGTACAAAAGAAATGGTTGCTGATACAAGGGAAATTGAAATTAACGGAAATAAGATGACAACAAAGGTAACTTTCAGCTTTAAAGATAAAGATGGCAAAGATATGTTCGTGAGCCAGACGATTAATTATAATAAGAAATAATAATTCCTGAGTGAATGCCTGTTAATGGCAGGAACGAAGGAACCATACAAAAGTTTACCCAGTTGTTGGTCTTGCTTGACTTGTTGTTAAGTTGCCACCAACTATTATTAAATTTTGTTGGTGTACTGATTTGGTATTCATTGCACTAAAAATAGGATTGTATTAGTGTAATTCGTGGCTATTTTTGACTTTTCCCGGCAACTCTCATAAATTTTCCGTATATTTGTAGTAATTAATCGTGCTGCGTGTGCAGCAAACCGTGAGATATTCCTCAGTTAAACTACTATTTATCCGTCGTAATATTTGCGAAACAATCTAAATTCCCTAAACGAGGGGAATAAAACTAATTATTTAAAATTGGAAACATTAAAATTCGAAGATTTAAACCTCTCCAAAGAGGTCACCAAAGCCGTTGCTGATCTTGGCTTTGAAGAAGCTACGCCCATCCAGTCACAAGCCATACCATTTCTGCTCGAAGGCAGAGATCTAATTGGACAGGCACAGACAGGAACAGGCAAAACAGCCGCGTTCGGCATTCCCGTAATTGAAAAAATGGACGCTGCATCAAAGCATACACAGGCAATTGTGCTCTGCCCAACCCGCGAGCTTGCCATTCAGGTAGCAGAAGGATTCAGCGACCTGTTAAAATATAAAAAAGGAATTAAAGTTCTTCCGGTTTATGGCGGGCAGTCAATTGAACGCCAGCTAATGACCCTGAGAAAGGGCGTGCAGATAATCATTGCAACACCCGGCAGGCTGATGGATCATTTAGACCGCAAAACAATAAAATTTGATAACGTGCATACAGTTGTACTTGATGAAG
>JBDTNV010000067.1:0-14195 GCA_039933555.1 Ignavibacteria bacterium | reverse complement strand
GCATTTCTAAGCTTCGCTATATTGGCTTTACTGAAATACTGATATTGCTCCCGGATATTATCAGGTATATCAATAAATTCTATCTTTGGCTCTTTTCCAAGAGCTTTAAATACTGCGTTTGCAGCGTCAAGCCACGTAGCGGCTGTACCTGATCCAATGTTGTATATACCGGTCTCATTCTTCCCAGCTTCATTAAACGGGTCAAAAAACAATGTCATCTCAACGGCATCCTTCACATAAATGAAATCACGCATCTGTTCGCCATCTTTATATTCAGGTTTTAGCGATCGAAAAAGCTTTAGTTTACCTGTTTCACTAATTTGGGTATATGCTTTATTTACCATACTTCGCATATCGGCTTTATGGTTTTCATTCGGACCGAAGACATTAAAATATTTTAATCCCACAAACTTATTATGCAGTTTATTTTCAATTACCCACATATCAAACATCTGCTTGGATAAGCCATACTTATTTAGGGGCTTTAGTCCCGGGATAGTTTCAATATCATCATCAAATCCAGTTGAACCATCGCCATAAGTTGCGGCGCTGGAAGCGTAAATATACTTTGCATTGTTCTTAATACACCATTGCCCCAATGACTTTGAATACTCCACATTATTCTCAATAAGGTAATCCATATCCCCTTCTGTGGTTGAGCTGCATGCGCCCATATGGTAAATTGAATCTACCTTGTAATTTATTGCGCCTGTTTGAACTTTCTTTAAGAATGAGTCCTTATCAATGAAATCAACAAAATCGAGTCCTTTCAGGTTTTGCTCTTTTGAACCTTTAGTATCTTCATCAACGATAAGTATATCATTATTTCCTAGAGTGTTATGCCTCCAGCAAATTGCGCTTCCTATAAATCCTGCTCCGCCGGTAATAATTTTCATTGTAGTTATGTTTAAGAATACAAATTTAAGCTATTGCATCGTCTAATTCAATTTAATACATATTTTTACATAATAATATATTTTTTCTGTAGAAATTTAGTTAAGAAATGATTAAGTTTCACGAAATTTGAATTATTAATAAAATTTAATTAGTGGGGGTAATATGAAAAAAACAATTATATTTTTATTTTTTGTTTTATTTGCTTCGAGCACTTTGAAAGCACAGAATTGGACAGAAGGATTTGAAGGTATCGATTCGTTATCACTTCCATCCGGTTGGTCAAGATATAATGCTGCTGTTTTCCCGATTGACCCTTTTACAAATTGGACAGTTAGAGATTCGGGACTAGGTTTACCAGGACTATCTGTAGCTACTTCAAAATCTCATTCAGGCTTAAAAGCTTGTGGTGTTAGCTGGTGGTCAAGTGTTGATACAACCGGTGCTTCCTCTACTACCGCTGATGCTTGGCTTGTTACGAAAAGAATTCATGTTTGGGGAGCAGGAGCTTTTATGAGTTACTGGATAGCAGGAGGATCTACGACTTATCTTGACAGTGTTCAGGTTTGGGTAAGCACTACTGATTCTTTGCCCGCAAGTTTTAATAATTATGTTGAAACTTTAGCGTTACATGGGCCATATGGCACCTTTGGTCAAAATATTGTTGACCTCAGTACATTTGTTGGACAGACGATTTGGGTTGGCTTCAGGTACAATACTGATTGCACAACAGACGGTTATTTTGTTCAGGTGGATGATTTCGAAGTTGATAATCCCATTATTGGCATCCATAATATCAGTACTGAAACTCCGACACATTTTGAATTAAAACAAAACTATCCAAATCCGTTTAATCCAACAACAAATATTGAATTCAGTATAGCAAAGACCAGAGATGTAAGTCTGGTAATTTATAATTCACTTGGCCAGCTTGTTTCAACACTTGTTAACCAGGAGTTGAAACCCGGAACTTATAAGTATGATTTCAATGCATCCGGATTACCAAGTGGTTCATATTATTACAGATTAACCGCAGGTGATTTTGTGAGAACGAATAAAATGATCCTGGTTAAATAGGACCCTACCCAAACCCTCCCTTAGAAACAAGGCCTTTGGCCCGAAGGAGAGGACTTAATTTTTCTAAGGGACGCTTAATTGCGTCCCTTTTTTATTATCGAGAATAAATCCAAATTGCACACCTGTTACCAATATTTTAGAACACAGATGACACAGATGTTGCGAAAATGCACGGATAAAAATCTGTGAAAATCAGTTTAATCTGTGTTATCAGTGTCCCGTTTTTTTTAAGAATACAATTTTTATTATTGCGACCCTTAAAATTAAGAATACTTACAAGCATAGATGTTGCGAATAAATACGGATGAAAATCAGCGAAAATCAGTTTAATCTGTGTTATCAGTGTCCTCTTTTTGCATCTAATCAATAAAACATCCTTATAAATAAACCTCAAAATTTTAGCGTTTTTCATTGAAAATGACCATTTGGTTAAATATATTTGTTTTTTATAAAACTTTCGAAACTACATGAATTATAAGAGGCTAAATTATATCTTTGCGGGGATAGTGTTTCTCATATGCGCTATCACCTATTTATATACTATGCAGAAAACCCTCTCTTTTTGGGACTGCGGTGAATTTATTGCATGCGGTTATACACTTTCGGTCCCTCATCCGCCGGGAGCTCCGTTATGGATACTCCTTGGGAAGCTTGCTACAATGATACCGATTGGGTCAAACCCGGCATTGCGTATGAATGCCCTTGCCGCGATCAGTTCTGCATTTACTGCTTCATTCTTATACCTTGTTATAGTATCAGTTATTAAGGTATGGAAGGGCCAGGTAAAAACACAGTGGGATGCAATAATGATTTATTCCGCTGCAGCAATAGGCGCGCTTTCGTTTGCTTTTGGTGATGCGGAGTGGTTTAATGCGAATGAATCAGAGGTATATGCCTTAGGTACAATGCTTGTTGGTTTGTGTGTTTGGCTTTTAATGCACTGGTGGGAAAAAGCTGATGAAAAAGGCAATGAAAGAATATTACTTTTGATAGCATTCATAATTGGGTTATCATTGGGTATTCATTTACTTGTAGTCCAGGTAATTCTTGTTGCAGGATTTATATTCTATTTCAGAAGGCATAAATATGAACGCAAATCATTTTTTATTATGTTCGCGATCACATGTGCAGCATTTATTGCGGTCTATCCCGTCACAGTCATATGGTTTCCTACATGGTTGGGCGGTGATATAAAGGCTTTCAAAGTTGAAGACAGCGGATTTGTTACTTTGCTTGCAGCTTTGATTGCTCCGGCTCTCATTTACGGTGTTTACTGGGCATACAAAAATAAAAAACAAACCCATGCAATTGCCTTTGCTTCTTTATTTCTCATAATACTAGGTTACTCGATATATGCAGGTGTTATCCTGAGGGCCAATGTAAGCAACTTACCAATTAACGAAAATGAGCCAAAGAATCTTCCCGGATTAGTCTCATACCTAAGCCGTGAACAATATGGCGATGCGCCGTTCTGGCCGAGAAGATACTCACAGGAACCGATGCACAAAAGGACATGGGCAAATTATACAGGAGATATGGATTTCTTCTGGAAATACCAGATCAATCAGATGTTCAACCGCTATCTTGGCTGGCAGTATATAGGAAGAGAAAGCTATGACCAGGATGTTGGTATAGGCTGGACAGCTTCAAGCGGTACAAAGATGCTGATAATTATCGGTCTAAGCGCATTGCTTCTGGCATCGATGTACTTCTATTCATCTCAAAAGTATTTGTATAGTTTAATGAGTGTAATTTTATTGCTGGTTGTAGGGGCAGCGGGTTTCTGGTCGACGGCATTCAAAGCAATACCGTTCTTGATCGGGCTCTTCGGGCTTTTCTACCACTTCCGCAAGGACTGGAAGCTTGGCTTAACATTCCTCTGGATGTTCCTTTTGATGGGTGTATTCACTGCGCTCTTTCAGCGTCAGCAGGATCCGCAGCCGAGAGAAAGGGATTACTTCTACACCGGAGCATTTTTTGTTTATTCCCTCTGGGTTGGTATTGGCATCATGGGAATTATTGAACTTATAAAAGAAAGTATTGCAAATTCTCAAACAGGTAAGATGCTCTCAGGGGTTGTTTTGGTTGCATGCCTTGCATTCGTTCCGGGTATGATGTTTAAGACAAACTTCCATTATAACAACAGGAATGATAACACTGTTCCTTTTGAATACGCATATAATTTATTACAGGGCCTCGATAAAGATGCTATCCTGTTCACAAACGGTGATAATGACACATTCCCTCTTTGGTACCTGCAGGCAGTTGAAGGCTACAGAACTGATGTGAGAGTTGTAAACCTGAGCTTGCTTAATACAGACTGGTATATTAAGGATATGAAGAACTCTATGCCTTATGGCAGTCTGAAGGTTCCGATAAGCTATACAGATGACGAAATAACCAAGATATCTCCGGTTCAATGGGGTGATTTTAAAGCGGTAACTGTAACTGTTCCGCCGACTGCATATCCTGACAGTTTAAAAACAAAGAACCAGGCTCCTGATAAGCTAACCTGGAAAATGCCTTATTCATTTACTTCAGGTAATATTAAAGCAGTAAAAGTACAGGACCAGATGATATTCGATATTGTTAAAACCAATAACTGGCAAAGACCGGTTTATTTTTCAGCTACGGTTACAGAGGATAATTTTATAGGTCTTGAAGAATATGTAGTACAGGAAGGAATGGCCAAGAGAATCGTTCCGTTCAAAGCTGAAGCCCCGGTGCAATTCAGGGTAAACATTGATAAGATGTGGAAGAACTTCATGGAAACACCCGCAGGATATTCAAAAACCCCGCAGGATGGATACTTCTTTAAGAACTTCCAGAACCCGAATATATTCTTTAACCAGGTTGAAACAAACGCAGTGCAAAGCTACCGTACACAGTACCTTCAGTTTGCATATGAATTTATTAACCAGGGTGATAAGGCTAAGACTAATCAAATTCTGGACAGGATGGAAGCATTATTTCCTAAAACTATAATTCCATACGATTACAGAATACTGTATGATGTATCCATGCAGTACCTTAAAGCAGATAACAGGGCAAAATTTGATGAACTTTCACCCATTGTTGAAAAAGACGCGCTTGATGCACTCGCAAAGAATCCAAATGATATTCAATCATTCTGGAATCCGTACAAGTTATTGCTTGATATTTATGAAACAAGGGGCGACTACAATAAAGCTTTAGAGATATTGTACAAACTCGATAGAGTATCGCCGAACAACCCTGAAGTTAAGAATAAGATCGAAATGCTTAAACAGAAACAACAGGGCAAATAAGAATAATATTAATTCCGGCAGTCTGCAAAACAATTTGAATTGTTGAAGCATGCTGCCGGACTGATTTTAATAAATAAATTCTAATAAAAGAGAGCAAATACAGTATAGTGAGCAAGAAAAAACAGGTAAACCGATATAAGCCAAAGCAGCAAAACGATGAGAAGAAAGTTGATATCAGGTTATATGGATTTATAGCTTTAGGTATACTGGCTGTGATACTGTATTATTATTCAAAGATGTTTGACTTCATCCAGGATGATTCCTTTATAACCTTCCGGTATGTTAAGAATTTCACTGATGGAAACGGACTTGTTTTTAACATTGGTGAAAAGGTTGAAGGTTACACTTGTTTTCTTTGGGTGATCCTGCTCTCGGGCGTTAAATCGCTGGGTTTTAATTTTATATCGGCATCACAGGTACTGGGGATAATTTCATCTATGCTCACCCTTTTGTTCACATATTTTATTTCATCAAGGATCTTCACGAAGGATAAAGGCGCAGCTTTCAATCTTGTATTCAGCCTGGCTGCCGTTACGCTTCTTGCGACAAATGGTTCATTTGCATTTTGGGCTGTCAGCGGGATGGAAACGGGGCTCTTTGCATGCCTAACTACACTTGGTATTTATCTTTATTTAAGGGAACTGAAAGATTATTCAGATAGTATTCCCCTTTCTTCACTTGTCTTTTTCTTCGCAGCTTTAACACGCCCTGAAGGCAACCTGATATTTGCAGTTACTGTTGTTCATAAGATAATCTATACTTTAAAGTACAAAAAAACGGATATTACTTCCACTCAATCTAATGCGTTGTTTTCAAGAAATAATCTTGTCTGGGCAGGGATCTATGTTATCCCTGCATTAATTTTTATGATCTGGCGTTACTCATATTACGGTTACCTGATGCCGAATACTTTTTATGCTAAGACAGGTTCATCGCTAGAATATTATTCTGCAGGATTGGATTATACGTGGACTTTCATTAAATCTTACGGCTTTTATGGACTCTTTGTTTTAATTGCACTTTATACCCTGACTTCCAAGGAGAGGTTCTACAGCTACCTCTATCTTGTAATGATATTTGTTGTTTTCACATTATATGTAATTTTTGTAGGCGGCGATGTGCTTAGACCAAACAGGTTCTTTGTACCTGTAATGCCGGTATTATTCATACTGGTTCAGGAGGGTCTTGCAATGCTTACGGAACTATTTGATAAAAAGCGTGAAATGGTTATTGGCGCAGTTGTTGGAATAGTATTCACTGCAGGACTTTCGTATTATACTTTCAGCACTGAGTCACAGGTATTAAAGGGATACGCAAATCTCGAAAAAGGACTTGTAGATAAAATGAAGATATCGGGCAACTGGCTTAAGAATAAGCAAAGCCAGGCCGGAAGGCAGCTGACAGTAGGTGCAACCACTATCGGAGCCATATCTTATTATTCTGAAGTGACATTGATAGATATGCTGGGGCTCACGGATAAAGAAATAGCGCACAATCCATTGCCGATACCCGAGATATCAAGCAAGAATGTTGGCTGGAGAGAAAGAAATTATAATGTTGAGTATGTTCTTTCACGCAAGCCTGATTACATATATTTTTCAACCGGAATTAAGCCCAGTGCATATGCAGAGCGCGGCCTTTTTACCAGCAATGAATTCATGAAAGATTACTATCCATATTTCTTCAGTGTAAAAGACCTTAATTTTACTGACATAATATATAAGAGAAAGCCGGATGAGGATATTGCAAACATAAAAGAACTGCCTCCGAATCCAAATTATCAGAAAACATTTGTAAACCTGTATAACCAGGCAATGAATACCCAAAAGGATAAATCAAAAAACCAGGAAGCGCTTGATCTCTACATGCAGGCTATGAATGTCGGTCCTTCAGGCTGGGGAACACCGTTCCAGATGATGGGTGAGTTGTTTATGCAGATGAATAGCCGTGAAAAGGCAATAGCAAGCTTTGAAAAAGCAGTTGATCTGGATGATTACAATCTCCTTTCGCATTACTATCTGTATGAGTATTATGACAGCAAAAAGGATACTGTGAAGGCAAAATTGAATCTTGATAAGATACGAAAATACGGCCCCGATATGCTGAACAAATAAACCATGATTAAGATAAACTTATTAATATGACTCTCGTAAATGATATAAAGATATATTTTAAGATGATGTTCAATTATAAGCCAAAAACCTTTTGGAATGAGCTTCTTACAAACTCATTTGACTTAAAAGGTGTGGGACATTACAGACTAAGCAACGAAGAGAATCTTAAAATGTACGAAGAGAAGAAGGCTATACTTGTGGCTGAAATGGAAAAAGCCGGGGTTAAGGTAACAGAGAGCACTTCAATTGTTGAGATTGGAATTGGAGTAGGCTATTGGACAGATTTCTTCAATTCATTAGGCGCAAAAGATTATACCGGTAATGATATTGCTGAGATTTCCATCATTAACCTTCAGGAAAAATACCCTCAATACAACTTTATTCTCGGTGATATCAGCGAAGTAAAGCTGCCTGAGAACAAATTCGATCTTGGAGTTATGATAGACGTTACCCAGCATATTACGGATGACGAACGCTTTACAAGCGCAATGGATAACCTTTGGCGCTCATTAAAGAGCGGCGCAAAGCTTATCATTACAATGTGGGATCCTGCAAAGAATGTTTACCTCTCAAACAAACTTAGGCTTAACAGGATAGAAAAGCCGCGTGGTTTAGAGTGGTACCAGAAAATATATGGAAATGCTGAAGTGCTCACCAAAGTTGATTTTAATGATAAGTATTTTGTGATATTCAAAAAACCATGAGCTTAATTAACGAACTTATTCACTAATACTATATGAGAATATTAATAAACGCATTATCAGGAATTGGTGATGCTTTAATGTTCTCGCCCGCTTTAGCCCTCTTAAAAAAACACTCACCTGAGAGCACAATTGATATCGCTGTTATGTTCAAACCTGTGGAAGACCTGTTCAAAAATAATCCACACGTGAATAAAGTTTATTTTATCGATTTCCTGAAACAATCAAAGTTCAAATCTCTTAAACAAACCCTCGCATTAAAGAAAAATAATTATGATGCATCATTGAATGTTTATCCTTCTAACCGAAGGGAATATAATCTTGTCCAGTACCTTGAAGGCGCAAAAGCTAAGATTGCCACAAGATATAATCATTATTCCCGTTCAAACCTTGACTTCATGAATAGTACTCTAATTAATGAGGTTACAGACAGGCACAATGTCATAGAAAACTTTGAGCTTGTTAAGGCTATATTCCCGAATATCCAGGAAAGTGAACTGGGCGGTCTGGAAATTTATTTGAGACCTGATGATGAGCAATTTGCGCGGAAATATTTCGATGAAAACGGGCTGGCCGGCGAATTAATTATTGGTTTTCACGCCGGTTCTGCAACCTTTAAGGGGCACATAAATAAACGCTGGTCCGCAGTTAAATACGCTGCCCTGGCTAAACGGCTGGTGGAAATGTATAATGTCAGAATTCTTCTTTTTGGAACTGAGAAGGATGTAAACGAAAAAATACAGACAATCGGCGGCAGGAATATATTGATCCCTGAAACCGGTAACCTGATGCAGTCACTTGCCTTAATTGAAAAATGCAATATGTTTGTCAGCAATGATTCCGCTTTAATGCATTTAGCCGCAGGACTTGGAATTCCACAGGTTGCAATTTTTGCTTATACTAATTATAAAGAACTTTATCCGTGGCAGAACAGGCACATAATTGTTAGAACAGAACTTGACTGCTCTCCATGTTTTTTCAATTCACCAAAACCCGTGCACTGCATTTACAACGGGCAGGATAGATATAAATGTATTAAGTTAGTTTCTGTAGCTGATGTAATGGGTGCCTGTGAGGTATTAATCGAAGAAATTCCACGTAATATTGAATCTTGAAATAGAGTTTAAGAATCCTCCCCTATCCATAAACGGATAAACACCCGTATTATAGATTATTCTATCCAGTATATTTTCAAGTGTTAAACCGAATGTAGCTTTTCCAATTTTTCCTATGATATAGAAATCAAGAGTTGCGTTAGCCGGAATTCTGAGATTGTAGTTATTCTCAAATTCATAACCAACATATGATTTAAAAGTATTTGTAAATCCATCAAAAAATAAAGCCTTGTAATCAGACCAATATCTTGTGGTTAATCCAATTTTATATTCAAGCTTATTCTTAAAGGCATTATCTTCAAAAATAAGATTGATTCTGCCGCTATGTTCAGGATTAATCAGATTATTCGTGTTTCTGAAATTATAGTTATAATTAAAACTTAATCTAAACTTATATATTTTAATATCCGCAAATGAATTTATACCCCTGTATACAACATTTGGCGGGGAACTAAGAAGGCTAAAGTAGAAAGGATAATTATTTGCACGATAATAATAGAATTCACAACCGGCATTAATAACTTTATTTTTAAACTTAGCGGATGCTGATAAATATTCATCGCTGTAATCATATGTTCCTGTAAACATGAACGATGAGCTGTCATTAAACATTAATCTATATTCTGCTTTCGCGCCTGAAGTGAGAGAAATATTTCCAAATACCTCATAGTTATTATAATATTCGCTCAAGGTTTTTGCTTTTATAAAGCCATTTATTTTAAAATTATTGTATTGAATTGAAGCTTCCTGGATACCCCTTACTTCATTTTTATTATAATAAATTGATGGAGTAATATTTTGCTGGTCAATCTGGTATATACTATGTATATAATCACCTTCGGTATTTGTTATAAACAATAATTTATCAGTTAACCTGAATTTGAACTGGTGCGATAATTTAATGCCGTAATTTATCCAGTGATAATTATCCTGTCTTTCAGGTGAATTGGGATTGATCAAATTGGATAATCTGAAAAGCTCTCTAAATGAATTACTTACATAAAACTGTAGTTTAGATGTTGAGTTATTTACCGCATGGAAAATTGTACCAAGATCTACATCAAATCTTTCAATTCTTTCATGTTGTTTTGAATATATAACAATTGCCCTCGAAGTATTAAATACTTCTTCTTTGCTGCCAAGATTAACCGTATCAGGGTTCAATCCTTCATTAAGCTCTCTGTTGATTTTGGAATAGTTTACTTTCAGGAATAAATTCATTTTAGCTGATGGAGCAAACCAGAGATTAAATCTGCCCAACCATTTATCAAACTCACTGTTATCATAATGACCATCATATGAGTGCTTGGTTATACCAAAATTAAAATTCAGTTTACGAAAGAAATTCTGATGAAAATTACCGTCAAAATAAAGGTTTTCATATCTATCCTGGTAAAAGCTTATTTCAGTATATGGTCTGAATTGGAAAAGTTCTCTTTGAACAATATTCACAGTATTTGATTGATCATAAATAGTGTTACCATATCCGTTTGAAAACTCCATTTCAGATATTTCATTCCTGGAAAGCAAATTCAGATCTGCAACTCCGTTAAATAGATCATTTATTGGCCTTCCATTTCTCAATATTCCGGTTCTCGAAAAACTGAATTGATTGTAACTCAACGGATTCATTTGCCCAACATCCATAAAATACTGGTAATATCCGGGTATATGATTAAAAATATCTTCCAGTGTCTTTGCAGGATACCATAGAAATCTGCGGCGTGTTAAAGTGTCAGGATCTGTTTTATTAAGGTATTGATGATTATGGTCAGCCAGAATAAAATTTTGAACGTATGCAGTGTCTTCTTTTGTAACGGGTTTTGTGACTGGCTTAGTTGTATCCTGTGAAAGGGTAATACAGTTTATTACAATTAGTAAATTAAAAATAATAATTATATTTCTACAGATAAAGTTCAATTAATATTCATTTATTATGTGCAATTTATACTTTAATTGTTAAAGATTCCTGCCAGCGCGCCTGCCTGCCGTAACGGCAGTTCAGGCAGGGGAATGACAAAAGCCAAAGATTTCTGTTATAACTTACCCACACTGATGCAGGACGGGATTGTAATCTAAACCTGTATCTGACCGTCGACCATTCTGAGTGTTCTATCGGTCTTTTGAGCAAATACTTCGTTATGCGTTACAATTATGAATGTCCTGTTATATTTCTTTCTGAGGTCAAATATCAAATGCAGCACTTCATCACTGTTCTTTGAGTCAAGGTTTCCCGTAGGTTCATCCGCAAGAATTACTTTCGGATCATTTACC
This sequence comes from Ignavibacteria bacterium, assembly GCA_039933555.1. Taxonomy (GTDB): domain Bacteria; phylum Bacteroidota; class Ignavibacteria; order Tepidaquicellales; family OLB5; genus OLB5. The sequence continues at coordinate 2,733 of JBDTNV010000067.1, read as the reverse complement.
AGCGCGCGCGCTATTGCCACTCTCTGCGCTTCACCGCCTGAGAGCTCCGACGGCTTATGATGTAACCTGTCACCCAGCCCTACCTCAGTCAAAAGCTCCTTAGCCTTGCCCTCAACTGATTTCATTGATTTGCCTGATATCATTGCTGCAATGCAGACATTTTCAATAGCAGAAAATTCCGGCAGCAGGTGGTGGAACTGGAATACAAAACCTATCCTGGTATTCCTGAAACGCGCCAGATCATTGCTCCCGAGTGAGAATACGTCTTCACCGTCAAATATTACGCTTCCGGATGTTGGCTTATCAAGCGTACCTATGATATGCAAAAGAGTGCTTTTTCCTGCGCCTGAAGGACCAACAATTGTGATTACTTCACCTTCGTATATTTCTGCATCAATCCCTTTTAGAACCTTCAGATTCTCAGTCTTTGATATCTGGTATTCTTTAGTCAGGCCAGTCGTTTTTATTATTATTTTTCTGTCTGTATCCAATATATGAATTATTATTTATTGCTCATTGTTAATTGCTCATTGTTAATTGTTAATTGTTATTATTCCCAGCGTATAGCTTTTATTGGTTCCTGTTTTGCCGCGCGCAGTGCAGGATAAAGCGATGCGAGAAATGAAATTACAAGCGCGCAAATTGCTACGTATATATAGTCCGTATATCTTATATCTATGGGAAGTGCGTCGATTGAATAGACCATGGAATCCAGCGGGTAGAATTTGTATTTGATTTGCAATAGACAAATGCTGAGTCCTAGTATTGAACCCAGTATTGTGCCGTAAATCCCGATAAGAATACCTTCTATCATAAATATCCTAAGGATTCCCGAGTTTTTTATTCCCATTGCCTTAAGAATGCCAATATCACGCTTCTTTTCCATCACGGTCATAGTAAGCGAGCCAACAATGCTGAAAGAAGCAACTGCAATAATAAGCGAAAGCACAATAAATGCCGTCCACCTTTCCACCTTCATTACTGAATATAGATCCTCGTGGAGATTATACCACGTATTTACCATATATCCTTTGCCAAGCATTGCAAGAAGTTTGGTTTTTTCATTCTCTGAGTTATCGATATTATCGATCCTCATTTCAATCCCGTTCACATTATTACCAAGCTCATACAGGCTCTGTGATTTTGGAATGGATATAAAGGAATACAGCTTATCGTAATCCCTGTTATTAGCGTCAAATATACCGCGTACAATAAATTTTTGGGTTTTTGGCGTGACTATCTGGGTGAGTGATTTTTCCATACCAACGGGGCTCATAACAGAAATTGTATCCAGTACTCTTGCTTCGAGCTTTGCAGCTAAACTGTTCCCAAGGATAATACCGCCGGTTTCATCATTATCCCTGAACTCAAAATCACCAAGCGTGGTTTTTTCTTTTACGTCTGAGAGACCTGATATTTTCTTTTCATCAACGCCCTTAACAAAAGCTACAATGTTATTTTTCTTTGTTGAAATGACGCCTTTGTTTATTGTAAATGGAGCAATGGCAGTAACTTTAATTTCAGAAGATATTTTGCCAATTATAGAGTTGTAATCTGTTATCGTTCTTCCGGTATCAGCTTCAACACGGATGTGAGGGTCAAAACCTGTTAATGTATCCAGCTGGTATTTATTAAATCCGTTGAATACCGATAGCATAACAATTAGTGCCGTAACCCCAACTGATAATCCAATAACAGAAATGAGGGTTATAACAGTGATAAACTGTACTTTTCTTTTTGAAAGAAGGTATCTTCCGGCAATGAATCTTTCTAACATTAATAAATTTTTTATCTAATTTTCAGGCTATGCATTTATTCGTCAAAAACCAGCAGCGGCTCCCTGTACAGCCTTACTTTCTTTGTATCAATTTTAAACTGTACATACTTCTCAAGATCTTCATTCCGTTTATCGAGATGCTCATCTGTCATCAATGCATCTATCAGGATCTTTATATGCAGCACCCTGTTTGGAATTAAGTGCCTTGAAATACCTGCCGGCAGTTTCTGGTTTAATCCGGCAATTGTAACAATATCACTTTTGCTGAACTCAGGGAAAACGAAAAGCAATCCCTCATCCGGTGAAAGCTTTTTCACATCGCTTATATCAGTATCGCTATCTATCCTTGAATAGCTGAATTCATTTTCATAATACTTATTTAAAATTGAAAGTGACTTAAGCATCATTTCAAGCGAAGAACTTAAGTTGAGGCAAATCGCATCATTAGAAGTTGAAATTACTACAAGCTGTTCTTTTGATTCGGGTTTCATACCCGGGCGCCAACGGGTATAGCTAATGCTGTTTTGATTCGCATAATTTATCATGTCATCCATGCTCATACCGCTGACAAAATGATACCATGATTTAAGTACAACATTCGTGCTACTGTAATCTACAAGCTGTGCGAGAATGATCCTGCACCCGATATTCCTTAAGGCTTCAAACCTGTTAGCGCCATCAATAAGTATAAATTTATCTTCATATTTCGCGACTATCAATGGATTGTAAAGAACTTTTTCTCCGTTAAATCTATCCATAAGCTTTCCATAGCGGTTATCTTCGCATTCTTCATGAAGATTCACAATATTTGAAGGAAGAAGTTTAAGCTCAAACTTCTCTCCGGCGAGCATGGACATAAATTTTTATTAAATTACTGGCTAAAAGGCAATATAGCAATCATAAATTATGATTTCTGTATAAAGATAAATCCCATATATTACGGCTATTATGCAAGA